>RFOC01000058.1 GCA_009926815.1 Planctomycetota bacterium | reverse complement strand
GCTGGACACCCCGGCGCTCATGCTCAAGGGCGGCACCTTCGCCACCTGCTTCGGGCAGTGGGTGAACCGGCACTTCAGCTTCCAGAATCCGCTCATCAATGCGCCGCTCATGTACGAGGCCATGACCACCGTCACCGACGGCTCCAACGGCGGCACGGCCACGCCGGGTCGGGCCGCGTTCCTGAACCGTCGCAACGATGTGCTGCGCTACAACACCTGGCTGCCGGTGGTGTGGGGTCCCAGCTACACCAGTGGTGGCCAGATCGGCGGCACCTGGCAGCGATTCGACTACGCCTTGGAACTCAAGAACGCCGGCCTGAGCAGCCGTCCGACCGAGTGGCAGTTCTGGGACAGGAGCTTCGCCTCTCCCACGCTCACGGGCCGCGTGGGTTGGCGGCCCGATGCGGCGTGGAACCTGGGCCTGAGCGGCAGTGGGGGCAGCTACGTGAGCCAGGATCCGCGCGTGACCGGAAGCATGAACGCGTGGGACACCACGCAGACGGTGATTGGCACCGACATCAGCTGGGCCCATGGCCCGCTGGAGATCTGGACCGAGGCGGCGTGGAACCGCTTCCGGGTGCCCAACCTGGGCCCGGCCGACACGTGGACCTACTTCGTGGAGGCCAAGTGGAAGCTGGCGCCCCAGTGGTGGCTGGCGGGGCGATGGAACCAGCAGCTCTATGGCAGCTTCGACAACACCGTGCCGCCGGGTGGCGAGGTGGGCTGGGACAACGACATCTGGAGGATCGACGCATGTCTGGGATGGAAGATGGATCGCTTCGTGCAGTTCAAGGTGCAGTACAGCTACCTGGGCACCAACGGGTTCGTGCAGCAGTCACCCAACCTCTTCGCCATCCAGCTGGTCATGGAGTTCTGATGCGGATCATGCGCGCCCTCGCCGTCGTCCTGCTTCTCTCCGGACTGGTCTGCTGCAAGGGCAAGCCCGAGCGCGTGGCCAGCATGGAACTGGCCGGCGACTGGCGCAACGAGCAGGGCGCCACCGTCTCGTTCCAGCCCACCGGCCTGGTCTCCTTCGAGAGGCCCTCCCCGAAGGCCCGGCCCGCGTCCGGCGAATACACCTTCGACGGCCAGCGCGTCACCCTGATGTTCCGTCCCGAGTCCCGATGGTGCACCGGCGATGAGGGCGTGTACGGCATTCGGCTGGAACCCGGCGCCTTCGAGGCCACGGTGGTGAGCGATGCGTGTCAGGAACGCGAGCGGCTCATGCGGGGGCGGTGGCAGCGCGTGGAAGGTCGGCGATGATGCCGCGCGTACACTGACCCGATGCCGCACGGACGCGACATCCTCAACAACCCGCGGCTGAACAAGGGCACCGCCTTCACCGACCAGGAGCGCGAGGCGCTGGGCCTGCAGGGCCTGCTGCCGGATGGCGTGGCGTCGCCGGAGGCCCAGGTGCTTCGCGTGCGGCGGCAGCTGCAGCAGTGCACCACCGACCTGGACAAGTACGTCTACCTGAACGAGCTGGCGGACCACAACGAGCGACTCTTCTACAGGCTGATGCGCCAGGAGCCGGCGGAACTGATGCCGCTGGTCTACACGCCCACGGTGGGGGAGGCGTGCCAGAAGTTCGGTCACATCCTGCGCAGGCCGCGCGGGCTCTACGTGGGCCTGAATCGCCGGGGCCGGGTCCGTCAGGTGCTGGAGAACTGGCCCGAGGAGGACGTGCGCCTGATCGTGGTCACGGACGGCGAGCGCATCCTGGGCCTGGGTGACCAGGGGGTGTGCGGCATGGGCATTCCCATCGGCAAGCTGGCGCTCTACTCGGCCTTCGGCGGCGTGCCGCCGCACTGCACGCTGCCGGTGACGCTGGACGTGGGCACGAACAACGAGGCCTTCCTGGAGGATCCGCTCTATCCCGGCCTGCGTCATCGACGCGTCTCGGGACCGGAGTACGACGACTTCGTGGAGGAATTCGTGCAGGCGGTGCAGCAGGCGTTCCCGCGCTGCTGCATCCAGTTCGAGGACTTCACCAACCGCACCGCCATCCCGCTGCTCGACCGCTACCGCGACCGGGTGTGCTGCTTCAACGACGACATCCAGGGCACGGCGGCGGTGGCGGTGGCCGGCATGCTTGGCGCGTGCCGCATCCGGGGCGACCGGCTGCGCGACCACCGGATCGTCTTCTACGGGGCGGGCAGCGCGGCGATCGGCATCGCGGATCTGTGCTGCCTGCAGATGACGCGCGAGGGGCTGTCCATGGCGGAGGCCCGGACCCGGTGCTTCCTGATGAACTCCAAGGGTCTGGTCACGCCGCAGACGCCCGGCCTGACCGAGCACCAGCGGCCCTACGCGCACGCGAACCCGCCCATGCGGGCGCTGCTCGAGGTGGTGCAGGCCGTGAAGCCGACGGCGATCGTGGGCGTGAGCACGGTGGCGGGGGCGTTCACCGCCGAGGTGATCCGCGAGATGGCCAGGCTCAACGAACGCCCGGTCATCTTCCCGTACTCCAACCCGACCTCCAAGAGCGAGTGCACGGCGCGTGACGCGATCGAGCACTCCGACGGCCGCGCCATCTTCGCCAGCGGCAGCCCGTTCCCGCCGCTGCACCATCGTGGCAAGCTCTTCGTGCCCGGCCAGGGCAACAACGTCTACATCTATCCCGCGGTCGGCATGGCCGTGTACTGCACCCAGGCCACCCGCGTCACCGACGAGATGTTCCTCAGGGCCGCGGAGAGCCTGGCCGGGCAGGTGACCGAGGAGGACCTGCGCGTGGGCCTGATCTACCCGCCCGTGGCCGAGATCCACCCCACGCTGGTGAACGAGGCGGTGGACGTGGCCACGCTCATCTTCGATCGCGGGCTGGCGCGGGTGCCGCGGCCCGCGGACATCGGCGCCTGGCTGCGGGCCCAGGTGTACGACCCCTCCTACGCCTGAGTCCGGTCACGCCAGGCCAGCAGTCGCAGGCCGTTGATCACCACGGCCACGGTGCTGCCCTCGTGCATGATCACGGCGAGCGTGGTGTTGACCAGTCCGGCCAGGGTGAGGGGGATCAGCAGCAGCACCATGCCCATGCTCACCAGCACGTTCTGGCGGATGACGGATCGCGCGAATCGGGCCAGCGCCACGGCGAAGGGGATGCGCTCCAGGTCGTCGGCCATCAGCGCCACGTCCGCGGCCTCCAGCGCCACGTCCGTGCCGCCGCGCCCCATGGCCACGCCCACGGTGGCCATGGCCAGCGCCGGAGCGTCGTTCACGCCGTCGCCCACCATGGCGATGGCGCCATGACGCTGCAGCAGCGATCGCACGTGCTCGATCTTGTCCTCGGGCAGCAACTCGGCCTGGACCTCGTCCACCCCCACCGAGCGGGCGACCTGATCGGCCACCGCGCGCCGATCGCCGGTCAGCATGATCACGGGGCGCACGCCCAGGCGGTGCAGGCGGTCGATCGCGCGCGAGGCCTCGGTGCGCGGCCGGTCGCTCAAGGCCAGGGCACCCTGGAGCGCCCCGCCGTGGATCACCGCCACGATGGTGTGGCCTTCGCGGTCCAGGGCCTCGATGCGCGCGCGGACCTCGGCGGGAACCTCGGTGGCGAGCTCGGCGAGCAGGCGAGGGGACCCCGCCTCCAGCGGCCGTCCCTCCAGCGTGCCCCGAAGGCCCTTGCCACGGATCGCGGTCACGTCGCTCGCGTCGAGCCGGGGAGCGCCCTCGGCCGCGGTCACGATCGCGTGCGCAATCGGATGCTCGCTTCGCCGCTCCAGCGCCGCCGCCAGCGACAGCAGTCTCGCGGGCTCCACGCCGGGTGCCGGCACCACCGCCGCCACCGTGGGTCGGCCCGCGGTGATGGTGCCCGTCTTGTCCATGGCGATCGCCCGGATCTCCGCCAGGCTCTCCAGATGGAGTCCGCCCTTGATCAGCACGCCCGACCGCGCCGCGCGGGCCACGCCCGCCAGCACCGCGGCCGGCGTGCTGATGGCCAGCGCGCAGGGACTGGCGCCCACGAGCATGGCGATGGCCCGAAGCAGCGATTCATCGAAGGGCAGCCAGCCCAGCAGGGGAGGCAGCGCCAGCGCGGCCAGCGTTCCGGCCACCACGCAGGGCACGTAGATGGCCGTGAAGCGCTCGGCCACGCGCTGCGTGCGGCCCTTCTGGTGCTGCGCCTCCTCGACCAGGCGGATCATGCGCGCCATGGTCGAATCCTGGGCGCGGCGCGTGACCGAGATCTCCAGGCTTCCGTCGCCGTTCACCGTGCCGGCGAAGACCTCGTCGCCCGGCGCCTTCTCCACGGGCACGCTCTCGCCGGTGATGGGGCTCTGGTCCACCGCGCCTGCGCCCGCATGCACGCGTCCATCCGCGGGCATGCGCTCGCCGGGTCGCACCAGGATCGTGTCGCCCGGAGCCAGTCGCTCCACCGGCACCTCCTCGTCGCCCGTGTCGGTCCGGCGGCGCGCCACGCGCGGGGCCAGCTGGCCCAGGGCCCGGATCGCCTTCCGCGCCTGCCCCATGGCGTAGTGCTCCAGCGCATTCCCCAGCGAGAAGAGGAAGAGCAGCAGCCCGCCATCCACCCATCGACCGATCCATGCGGCACCGATGGCCGCCACCACCATGAGGAAGTCGACATCCAGGTGCAGGCGAACCGCCAGTCGGAGCCCCCGGACGAAGGCCCCGCTGCCCGCGATCAGGTAGGCCGCCACGAAGAGCAGTCGCTGGGCTTCCCAGGGACCCGACAGCCAGCCACGCTGCATGCACCAGGCGGCGGCCAGGCATGCGCCCGCGGCCACCGGCACGAGAAGTCCATCCAGTCCGCCTTCCTCGTCGGCGGCATCGGCGGCGTGATCGTGCGCGTGGACGGACACGCGATGGAAGATAGCCGTGCGGCGATAGCATGTCCGCGATGGAACCGTTCCACTTTCCACCACCCACGCCCAGTGACCTCGGCGACCGCGAGGTGCCGCGGGATGGTCATGCGCTCGATGGCGCGCGCGTGGCGCTCATGATCACCGGCGGGATCGCGGCCTTCCGGACGCCGACACTGGCGCGGGCCCTGCGTCGCCAGGGTGCGGTCGTGACCGCCTTCTGCAGCGAGGAGGCGCTCCGCTACGTGACCGCGGATGCGCTGGAGTGGAGCACGGTCCATCCCGTGGTGACGCGGCTCTCCCCGCACGCGGAGCATCTCTCGGATGCGGCGCCCTTCGATGCGTACCTGGTGGCTCCGGCCACCGCGGCCACCATCGGGCGCATGGGGGCATCGCCGAGGGCGTGATCGGGGCCACGCTGGCGTCCGCGATCGGACGCATGGAGCGGGGGCAGACGCGCGTGCTGGTGGCGCCCACCATGCATGGATCCATGCACAGCAGCATCCTGGTGGAGAACCTGGAGCGGCTGCATCGGATCGGCGTGCGGGTGATTCCGCCTCGAGACGCCTACGGCAAGCACAACCTGCCCGAGGATGCCGTGCTGGTGGAGGAGGTCTGCCGGGCCTTGGGTCGTTCCATCCGCGTCGATGCCGCGAACACCGGGGTCCATGGAGGCGTGAAGCGATCATGAGTCCCCTGACCCCACTGGCCTGCCTGGTCCTGCTGACGGCCTCCGCCATGGCCCAGGAGGCCGCGCCGGCGCCTGCCGCGGCGCCGGCTCCCGTGGTGAACGCGATCACGGAGACACTGGTGGTGCAGAGTCCGCTGCCCACCGTGGCGCCCGCGTTCGGGAACGTGCTCGAGTTCGCCGGCGAGAGTCTGGTGGTGACCGGCGCCATTCTGCCGCGACAGCCCGGCAGCGATGGCCAGATCGTCACGTTCCAGCCCCAGCCCGATGGCGGCTGGAAGGCGCAGCCGCAGATGCCGCAGGTGGCCGGCCTCATGCCCGGCGACTTTGCGCTGCAGCGACTGGCCGTGAACGCGGACACGCTGGTGACGCCGATCGTTCGTCGGCAGGGATCGGGTGAACTGGCGTGGTTCGCCCGCACCCAGGGTCCCGAGGCCTGGCGACCGGGAGGCACGATCAAGGCGCCACCCGGCCAGCGGCGGATGAACTTCGGCGGCGCGATCGCCATGAGCGGCGACCTGCTGGCGGTGGGTGAGGTCAGCGTGCGGCCCAACATGAAGGAGGCCGACTACCTGACCTGCCCGAAGGTCTACCTGTTCCGTCGCACCGCGAACGGCTGGGAGCCGCAGGGCTCCCTGCAGCGCGACGAGGCGAAGAAGCCCTGGTGGTTCGGATGCTCGCTGGCCATGGATGGCGACACCCTGGCGGTGGGGTACCCCACGCTGCTCAAGCCCTTCCGTTCCGAGCAGGCCCTGGGCTCCCTGGACGTGCCCATGGTCTGCGTGTACCGACGCGATGGCGCCGGCTGGAAGCTGGAGCAGGAGGTCTCCTCCAAGGGAGGCGGACAGTGGCTGGGCTTCGGCAATCGCATCGCGTTGAAGGGCGACCTGATGGTGGTCCACTCGATCAATCCGTTCGAGGAGGGCGTGGACGTGCTCGTCTATCGGCGCGTGGACGGTTCGTGGCGCCCCGAAGGCGCACTGAAGCCCTCGGGCGGCGTGGTGTCGGGACGAGGATTCGGCTTCACGCTGGCCATCATGGGCGAGGCCATCCTGGTGGGTGACGTGAGTGCCGTCGAGGGCGAGGACGCCTCGGGTCGGGTCTTCGTCTTCCGCAGGCAGGGCGAGGCCTGGGCCGAGGTCGCGCGACTGAAGCCCGCCGTGAAGTGCATGCCTCGCTCCTTCGGGAGCGGTCTTGCCGTGAAGGCGCCGTGGGTGGCCGTGGGTCACGTGCGGAACGAGGCGGCCGGCATCGAGCCGGGCGGCGCGCTCATGTTCAGGCTGGATCCATCGCTCTGGGATTCCGGCCGACCCGCGCCCTGAGTCCCGGGTTCACTTCCACTGGCGGACGCTGAACGCCGCCATGAGCAGGCCCGCGGCGATCTCGAAGCCGTGCTCCCAGTCGTGGTGTCGCCACTCGGGTGGAGCCACCGGGTTCAGCATGGCGGCGAGGAAGGCCAGGATGCCGCACCAGGCCGCGCTGCCCTGGCGGGCGCACTGCACCGAGACGATCACCAGCACGCCAAAGATGCCCGGCCGGATCCACTGGTCGAGCGCTCCGAGCGAGAGCCTGGTGAAGAGGCCGAACTCGACCGAGCCGAGCACCACGAGCCATGCGCCGGCCACCGCGATCGTCACGAGCCACCATCGAGCCATGCGCGAAGCATAACGATGGTTGTCCGGGGCTACACTCGCGTGCGGAGATCGCCATGGCCAAGACCGTCGTCGCGCTGTTGCAGCATGCCGCACCCCCGAACGAGCCCCGCGCCAGCGTGCTGGCGCGCGTGGAGCGCATGGCGCGCGAGGCCGCGTCGAAGGGAGCCCGCATCCTCTGCACGCAGGAACTCTTCTGCGGGCCGTACTTCTGCCAGGTGGAGGATTCGGCCCGCATGGACCTGGCCGAGTCCGTGCCCGGGCCCACGACGGAGTTCCTGGGCCGACTCGCCCGCGAGCTGCAGGTGGAGATCGTGGGATCGCTCTACGAGCGCCGTGCGCCCGGCCTCTACCACAACACCGCCGTGTTCATGGATTCCCGCGGCGGACTGGCCGGCCGCTACCGCAAGATGCACATTCCTGACGATCCGCGCTACTACGAGAAGTTCTACTTCACGCCGGGCGACCTGGGCTGGCAGGCGGTGCAGGGCCGCGATGCGAAGGTGGGCATGCTGGTCTGCTGGGACCAGTGGTACCCCGAGGCCGCCCGCCTGACCGCGCTGCAGGGCGCCGAGATGCTTCTCTATCCCACCGCCATCGGCTGGTGGCATGGCGAGACGCCGCGCGACCGGAAGCAGCAGCGAGAGGCCTGGCAGCTCATGCACCGCGCACATGCCATCGCCAACGGCATCTGGGTGGCGGCCGTGAACCGGGTGGGACGCGAGGACGACCTGGAGTTCTGGGGCGGCAGCATGCTGGTGGACCCGGGCGGTGAGGTGGTGTGCGAGGGCAGCGTGGACCGCGAGGAGGTGCTGGTGGCCGAGGTGGACCTGGGCCGCATCGAGGAGCTCCGCCGCGGTTGGCCATTCCTTCGGGATCGCCGCATCGATGCCTATGGTGGCCTCATGCATCGCTACGGGGACGGGGCATGAGCGTGGCCGGCGCTCCGCAGGTCCGCATGGATCTCAGCGCGGCCAGCCAGGGCTTTCGCATGCCCGCGGAGTGGGATCCACTGGCGTGCGTGTGGCTGGTGCGTCCGCACAACGAGGAGACCTGGCCCGGTTGCCTGCCGCAGGCGCAGGCCGAGTGGGACGCCTGGCGGCGGGCCATGGAGCCCGTGGTTCGGGTGCGCACCACCGACGAGCTGGGCATTCCCACGAACGACTCCTGGATCCGCGACTTCGGGCCCGTGTTCGTTCGGGACGCGGCCGGCCGCGTGGCGGCGCACTCGTTCACCTTCAACGGATGGGGCGGCAAGTACGAGGTGCGTTCGCTCGACGACGCCGTGCCGGATCGACTGGCGCCCACCCTGGACATGCCCCTGTGGCGACACGACTTCGTGCTCGAGGGCGGAAGCATCGACAGCAACGGGCATGGCTCGCTGCTCACCACCCGGCAGTGCCTGGAGAACGCCAACCGGAATCCGGAGGCGGGTGGCGTCGGCATCGAGCGCATGCTCTGCGAGGCGCTGGGCGTGACCAACCTGATCTGGTTGCCCGGGGGCATCGAGGGCGACGACACGGACGGCCACGTGGATGACCTGGCGCGCTTCGTCCGGCGTGACATGGTGGCGGCGGTCCGCGCCCCGGCCGGCCATCCGGATCACGACATGCTGGAGGCGAACTGGAAGGCGCTGCGGGCCGCTCGCGACGAGCGCGGGCAGCCGCTCGAACTGGTGGAGCTTCCCTGTCCCGAGCCGCGTCACCATGCCTTTCCCGCCGACCGTTTCGGCCCCGGCGGCACGCGGATGGTGCCCGCCAGCCATGCCAACTTCCTCTTCGCCAACGGGCACGTGTTCGTGCCCGCCTTCGGGGGCCCCAGCGACGAGATCGCGTGCCGGCGTCTGGAGCAGGCAAGCGGATGCCGGGCGATCCCGGTGATGGCGCGCTGGCTGGTGGTGGGTCTGGGCAGCCTGCACTGCCTGAGTTGCCAGCAGCCCGCAGCGGGTGCCTGATGGACGCCGCGGCCCCCAGGCCCCGTCGGCGCGTCTGGCGATGGATCATGGCATCGCTGGTGGTGCTGGTGGGCGCTGGCGTGGTGGTCTGGAACTCGCCGCGGCTGCTGGTGCCCATGGCCATGCGCGTGGCGTACGCAGTGAACGGCGTGATGGACCGCGAGGTGCAGGTGCAGGGACGACCGTGGGGGTATCTGGCGAGTGGACCCGAGGATGGGCGCCCGCTGCTCCTCATCCACGGCTTCGGCACCAGCCGGGAGGCCATGATGAGCCTCATGCCGTGGCTGGATGGGTCGCACCGGTGCGCGGCGCCCGATCTGCCCGGCTTCGGCCGGCACGATTTCCACGAGGGGCACGTGCACGATGCCGATTTCTACGTGGATCAGCTCGCGGCCTTCACGCAGGCGCTCGGCTGGACGCGCTTCGACGTGATGGGCACCAGCATGGGCGGCGCGCTGGCCACGCGCCTGGCGGCCCGGCATCCGGATCGGGTGGAGCGCGTGGTGCTGCTGGCACCCGCGGGCGTGCGTGCCCCCCGGGCCAACGCGTTCATGCAGGCGGTGGACCGTGGCGAGAATCCGCTGGACATCGCCTCGGAAGCCGACCTCGACCGCGTCGTGTCGCTGGTGTTCGAGGAGC
Source organism: Planctomycetota bacterium (assembly GCA_009926815.1). Lineage (GTDB taxonomy): Bacteria > Planctomycetota > Phycisphaerae > Phycisphaerales > SM1A02 > SYAC01. The sequence continues at coordinate 493 of RFOC01000058.1, read as the reverse complement.
CACCACCCATGCCGTGGCAGTTCCGCGCGTTCCTGGCTGGCGAGGCCATGCGTCGAAGGCCCACCACCCTCCGCATCGTGGAGGTGATCAAGCCCTTCCTGCTGCAAGGTGTCGAGTCGGACCTGCCCAGCGTGCGTGCGCCGACACTCGTGGTGTGGGGCGATCGGGATCGCGTGACCGACCCAAGCATGCTTCGGGTCTTCCTGGAGGGACTGCCGCGCGGGACGGCGGCCATGATTCCAGGTGGTGGGCACGTGGTCTTCGCCGATCGGCCCGAGGAGGTTCGGCGCGCCGTGGTCCCGTTCCTCCGTGGCCAGGCGGATCCGCCGCCCTCGCCATGAGGGCGACGCGGGATCCGCTGGACAGGACCTAGCATCGGCCCCATGGTTCCCGAGGCACCGGCCACGAGCGCGGCGGTCCAGACCCTTTCCGATCCCGAGAGGTTCCTGGTCGAGTTGGCGCGTGACCTGCATCGCTTCGGCACGCCGGCCCA
>RFOC01000057.1 GCA_009926815.1 Planctomycetota bacterium | reverse complement strand
CCTTCGTGCTGAGCGGCGTGAACGCCAGCATCAGCCACCGCCTGGGCGAGCTTCGGCACGTGTCGCACGATTCCGAGGTGAACCCAACCCGCCGGCGCCGTGGGCGTCCGGATCGCCGGCACGGGGAGCGCGGTGCCGGAACGACGCCTGACCAACGACGACCTGTCTCGCATGGTGGAGACCAGCGACGAGTGGATCGTGCAGCGCACGGGCATCCGCGAGCGACGGGTCTGCGACCCCTCCAGGGAGGGCACCTTCACGCTCAATCGGGACGCCCTTCGCCGCGCGCTCGAGGCCGCCGGCATGCAGGGCAGCGACCTTGACCTGGTCATCGTGGGCACCTGCACCCAGGAGATGAGCTGCCCCAGCGTGGCCTGCCGCATCGCGGGCGAGCTGGGCGTGACGCCGGGCGGCGCCTTCGACGTGGTGGCCGCGTGCAGCGGATTCGTCTACGCCATGAACGTGGCGGATTCGCTGATCCGCTCGGGCCGCTTCCGGTCGATCGGCGTCTGCGGCGGCGACGCCATGAGCACGATCATCGACTACCAGGAGCGATCGGTCAGCATCCTCTTTGGCGACGCGGCGGGCGCCGCCGTGCTGGTGGCCGACCCGGATCCGCGGCGGGGCTGCATCCACCAGCAGCTGGGCAGTGACGGCCGGGACTGGACCCCGCTCTACATCCCCAGGCGCCTGCAGGAGGTCCCCGAGGCCGATCGGGACAACCCGATCCGCATGGGCAACCTGCGCATGAACGGTCGCGAGGTCTTCAAGTTCGCGGTGAGCCGCTTCCGTCAGGTCATCGAGGATGCGCTGCAGGCCACCCAGCTGACGCCGGCCGACCTGAGCCAGGTGATCTGCCACCAGAGCAACATCCGCATCATCGAGAGCGCCATCGAGAAGGTGGGACTGCCGCCGGAGAAGGTCTACATCAACATCGACCGCTTCGGGAACAGCAGCGCCGGAAGCGTGGGGCTGTGCCTGGACCAGCTGTGGCGTGCGGGCAAGGTGCCCGCGGGCAAGCCCATGATGATGGTCGCCTTCGGCGGCGGCATGACCTGGGCCAGCAGCGTCTGGACGGTCTGATCGAGGCGGCCAGGGCCGCAGACAGGAGCTTCGCAGTGAGTCTTCAGCACATCCTTCTCTGTCCCGGACAGGGTGCCCAGAGCGTGGGCATGGGCCGTTCGTGGCGCGAGGCCAGCCCCATCGCCGCGGCCATGTTCGCGCACGCCGACCAGGTGGTCGAACTGGAGGGCGGCTCGCGCCTGAGCTCGCTCTGCTTCGAGGGTCCGGTCGAGAGCCTCAACCGCACCGACGCGAGCCAGCCCGCCCTGTTCCTCTGCGGTCTGGCCTGTCACGCCGCCATGACCGAGCAGGGTGGCGAGACTCCCGTCGCCGGCGCGCTGGGCCTCTCGCTGGGCGAGTACACCGCCCTGGCGCTGGCCGGCGTGTTCACCTTCGAGGAGGGCCTTCGGCTGGTGGCCACCCGCGGACGGCTGATGCAGCGCGCGGCCGAGGCCAGCAAGGGTGGCATGGTGGCCCTGATCGGCGCCGATGAGGCGAAGGCGAACGAGGTGTGCGCCGCCGCCGCGCAGGACCAGGTGCTGGTGCCCGCGAACTTCAATGCGCCTGGACAGATCGTGCTGAGCGGTCACGCCGAGGCCTGCGACCGCGCGGTGACCGTGGCCGGCACCCTGGGACTCCGGGCGACCAAGCTGGCCGTGGCCGGCGCGTTCCACAGCCCTCTCATGGCCCCCGCCGCCGAAGGCATGGCGCGTGCGCTCGAGCACGTCGAGTTCCGCCCGGCCCGCTGCCCGGTCTGGAGCAACGTGACCGGCAAGCCCCATGGCGGCGATCCCGAGACCCTCAAGCGCCTGCTGGTGGACCAGATCGTGAAGCCGGTACGCTGGGACGCGTGCTGCCAGGACATGCTTGCCTGGCGAACGGCCTCGGGGCTTGCGTCGAGCGCGTCGCTCCACGAGCTGGCCCCGGGCAGCGTGCTGAAGGGACTGATGCGCCGCATCGACCGTGCGGCGGAGGTGACCACCCATGACACCGTCGAGGAACCGCAGCGTGCGAAGGCCTGATCCCATCCGGACTCTCCTGGCCTCGCTGGTGCTGGCCCTGGCCGCGTGCGGCGGTGGCGAGTCCGCCGAGCAGGCCGAAGCGCCGCCACCACCGCCCGCCCCGCCCAAGGAGGAGGTCGCGACCGAATCCGTGGCCGACGTGATGAAGCGGCTGGGCATCGACCGCCGCGTGAAGATGGACGAGAGCGAGCGCCCGAACATGGGTGACGTCGCCGCCGACACCCGGCGGCTGGAGGCGGTCCTCCGCATGTTCGACGCCATGGTCAAGGGTGACGCCGACCGCCTGCGGCCCATGCTGTCGAAGCCCGATCAGGAGACGCTCGAACTCATGCTCAAGGATGGCCAGTGGGCCGCCGCGACCGCCAGCATCGACCGGGTCACCCTGGGCTGCACCGGCGGCTCGGAACAGGAGGGCTGCGTGACCCTGGCGGTCTTCACCATCGGCGACCGCTTCGATGCGCAGCTCTGGAACCTGCCTGATCACGACAAGGTGGCCTTCGTCGCGGTCGCGCAGCCTCCGGGCATCCTCGAGCAGCTCAAGGGCAGCAAGACGGAGCCCCGCGTGAAGCAGTGGAACGACGCGCTGCGGGCCATGACCGCACGGGCCCAGCAGCCCGACGAGAAGGTCGAGCTGGCCCAGCAGGATCGAAGCGTCGAGGGCGAGGGCAGCGAGGGCGAGGGTTCGCCCGGCGGCAGCCCTTCGGACACCCCCGACGCGCCCAAGGGTCCGGGCAAGCGAAAGCCCGGAGGTCCCACGGTTCCGGCGCCCAAGGGTCCCGGTGGTCCGGGTGGCCCCGCGGGACCCGGCTGATCCCCTCCGCCATTTCCATTCCGCACATCGCCCGGATCGTTACCATCCGGCGCGAAGGAGACCTGCCATCGACACTCGCATCGCCATCGTGACCGGAGCCAGCCGCGGCATTGGCCGCGCCATCGCCCAGCGGCTCGCCCGTGACGGCCGACATGTGGTGGGCGTGGCCCGGACCCCCGAGAATCTGGCCGAGACCGGCGCCGCCATCCAGGCGGCCGGCGGACGCTTCGAGGCCGCGGCCTGCGACGTGGGTGATTCCGCGGCGCTCGCGGCCCTGGTGGAGCAGGTGTCCGAGCGGCACGGGCGACTGGACATCCTGGTCAACAATGCGGGCATCACCAAGGACGGCCTGCTGCTCCGGATGAGCGACGAGGACTTCGACACCGTGATCCGCGTGAACCTCAAGAGCGCCTTCGTGGCCTGCCGCGCCGCCGCACGACCCATGATGAAGGGTCGCTTCGGCCGCATCGTGAACGTGGGCAGCGTGAGCGGCCTCATGGGCAACGCCGGACAGGTGAACTACGCGGCCGCGAAGGCCGGCCTGGTGGGCATGACCAAGAGCATCGCCCGCGAACTGGGGTCCAAGGGCATCACCGCCAACCTGGTGGCCCCGGGGTTCATCGAGACGGACATGACGGCCGTGCTTCCCCCGCAGGTGAAGGAGCAGGCCCTCCCCAGCATCCCGCTGAAGCGGTTCGGCACGCCGGACGACATCGCGGCGTCCGTGGCCTGGCTCACCGGCGAGGACGGCGGCTACGTCACCGGGCAGGTGATCGTGGTCGACGGCGGCATGTCCATGTGAGGCCCGGTCCACGCCCGCAGGCAGGGGCGTGGCGGTTTCGGTAGAGTTCCGATAGTCTTCCACCCCTCGGCCCAGGTGGCGTTCGCCACCGAAGCCCCAACGCAGGAGAAGCGACGTGACCGAACAAGAGATCGAAACCAAGGTGATCAAGATCGTGTCCGAGCAGATGAGCGTCGAGAAGGAGACGATCACGCGAGACACCAGCTTCACCAACGACCTCAACGCGGACAGCCTCGACACCGTCGAGATGGTCATGGCTCTGGAGGAGGAGTTCGACATCCAGATCCCGGATGACCAGGCCGAGAAGATCCTGACCGTGGGACAGGCCGTGGACATGATCTCCAAGGGCCTCGCCGCCAAGTCCTGACCTCGGGCGGGACGCCTCGCCATGCCACGGACCATCACGCTCCGCCGCGTCGTCGTGACCGGTCTCGGTGTCGTCACGGACGTCGGGCTGGACGTGCCCAGTTTCTGGAAGAGCCTGCTCGAGGGCCGCTCCGGCATCGGTCCCATCACCAACTTCCCCACGTCGCCCGATTGGCCCACGCGCTTCGGCGGCGAGGTCAAGGGCTTCGACCCCGAGAAGCACATGGGCGTGGACGGCCGCGAGGCCAAGCGCATGGACCGCTTCTGCCTGTACGGGCTCGGTGCGGCGGTCGAGGCGGCCCGTGACTGCGGCATCGATTTCGCCACAGGCGATTTCGAGCGACGCGGCGTCGCCATCGGCAGCGGCATCGGCGGCATCGACACCATCGAGATCAACCACGCCAAGCTGATCGAGGGCGGCCCGCGCAAGGTCAGCCCGTTCGTGGTGCCCCGCCTGATGGTCAACGCGTGCGCCGGCCAGACCAGCATCCGCTTCAACCTGCAGGGCGCGAACATCGCCACCGCCACCGCGTGCGCCACGGGGTCGCACGCCATCGGTGCCGCCTACCAGATGATCCAGCGTGGCGACGCCGATGTCATGCTCGCCGGCGGCGCCGAGGGTGCCATCGGGCCCGTGGCCGTCTCGGCCTTCAGCGCCATGAAGGCGCTGAGCACCCGCAACGACGATCCGCAGCGCGCCAGCCGTCCCTTCGACAAGGATCGCGATGGCTTCGTGCTGGCCGAGGGTGCCGCGGTCATCGTGCTCGAGGAACTCGAGCACGCCCAGCGTCGGGGTGCCCGCATCCACGCCGAGGTCCTGGGCTACGGCTGCAGCGGCGACGCGTATCACATCGCGGCCCCGGACGACCAGGGCAGCGGCGCGTTCCGAAGCATGTCCGCCGCGCTTCGCGACGCCGGACTGAACATCCAGGACGTCGACTACATCAACGCCCACGGCACCAGCACTCCGCTGGGCGACAAGGCCGAGGTGACGGCGGTCAAGCGGCTGTTCGGTTCGCATGCCGGCAAGCTGGCCATGAGCAGCACGAAGAGCGTCACGGGCCACGCCCTGGGCGCGGCCGGCGGCATCGAGAGCGTGGCCACCATCCTGGCCATCCGGGAAGGGGTCATGCCGCCCACCATCAACCTGGACAACCCGGATGAGGGCATGGACCTGAACTTCGTGGCCCACCAGCCCCAGCAGCGGGCCGTGCGCCACGCCATCAACAACAGCTTCGGCTTCGGCGGCCACAACACCAGCCTGGTGTTCGGGCCACGCCCGGGCTGACCGCCCCGCGCGGCCATCCTTGAAAATCCGCCGGTCCGGCGCTTCACTGAAGGCCCCCTGAATCCGATATCCCTTGCATGTCCCGGCCCTGCGGCGGGACGAGGCCCCACGCATGCCACGAAACATCCCCATCGGCAACGGCGAGATGCTGGTCGCCTTCGACGACCTGTACCGCATCCGTGACCTGTACTGGCCGCACGTGGGCCAGCCCAATCACACCTGCGGCCACCTGCAGCGGTTCGGCGTGTGGGTCGATGGTCACTTCGCCTGGGTCGACAGCTCGGGCTGGACCCGCGAGATGGCGTACAAGCGAGACTCCCTGGTGACCGACGTGCGGCTGCGCCATGAGCGGCTGGGCCTGGAACTGGTCTGCCATGACGCCGTGGACTACTTCAGCCCGGTCTTCTTCCGCCGGGTGACCGTGTGCGACCTGCTGGGGCGGGCCCGCGACGTGCGCGTGTTCTTCCACGCCGACCTGTCGGTGGGCGAGAGCCCCGTGGGCGACACCGTGGCCTTCGATCCCTCCACCGGAGGCCTGGTCCACTACAAGGACGAACGGTACTTCCTCTTCAACGGCGTGCATCCGGGCGGCTGGGGCATCGGCAGCTGGGCGACCGGGCAGAAGCGCATCGGTGACGCGGAGGGCACCTGGCGCGATGCCGAGGACGGCCTGCTCAGCCGCCATGCCATCGCCCAGGGCAGCGTGGACAGCACGGTGGGCTTCCACCTGACGGTGCCCGCGGGCGGCAGCGAGACCTGCACCTACTGGATCGCCGCCGGCGGCAGCCATGACGCGGTGCGGCAGCTCAACGACAAGGTCCGCCTGAAGACGCCGCAGCGCATGATGGACCGCACCGAGGCCTACTGGCGCCTCTGGAGCCAGAAGGAGGCGGTCCCCAACGATCCCCTGCCCGACCACCTGGCCGACCTGCACCGCCGCAGTGCGCTCATCGTGCGCACGCAGATCGACAACGGCGGCGCCATCATCGCCGCCAACGACTACGACATCACCCACTTCGCCGGCGACACGTACAGCTACATGTGGCCGCGCGACGGCGCGCTGGTGGCCCATGCCCTGACCCTGGCCGGTCACAGCGAGCTCAGCCGCAACTTCTTCAGGTTCTGCCAGCGCGTGCGGCATCCCGACGGATACTTCCTCCACAAGTACAACCCCTCCGGGACCTTCGCCAGCACCTGGCATCCCTGGCTCACCGAGAAGGGGCGATGGCTCCCCATCCAGCAGGACGAGACCGCGCTGGTCACGTGGGCCCTTCGCAAGCACTTCCTGGCCTTCCGCGACGTGGAGTTCATCAAGAGCCTCTACAACCCGCTGGTGGTCGACACGGCGAACTGGATGCTGAGCTACCGGGATCATGCGGGACTGCCCATGCCCAGCTGGGACCTGTGGGAGGAGCGTCGCGGCGTGCACCTGTTCACGGTGTGCGCCACCATCGGTGCGCTCCAGGCGGCCAGCAACTTCGCCAGCGACATGGGCGCCATGGATCGCGCCGCGGAGTTCGGCGAAGGCGCCGAGCGCATGCGCGGCGCCATGCTTCGGCACATGTGGGATCCGGAGCGTCGGCTCTTCGCGCGGACCGCCATCCCGCAGGAGGATGGTGGCTATCGGCTCGACTTCACCCTGGACGCCTCCGCCTACGCCCTGTTCGCGTTCGGCGCGCTCGATGCCGCCGATCCTCGCGTGGCCAGCCACATGCAGGCCATCCGCGAACGACTCTGGGTGCGGACGGAGGTGGGCGGCATCGCACGGTACGAGCGCGACCCCTACCACCAGGTGGAGCGCCACGCGCTCCACGAGGTGCCCGGCAACCCGTGGGTGATCTGCACGCTCTGGCATGCCCAGTGGCTCATCGCCAAGGCCACCACCGAGGCCGAGCTTCGCGAGGCCCTGGATCACCTGGAATGGACCCACTGGCGTGCCGCCCGCAGCGGCGTGCTGGCCGAGCAGTACGACCCCTACTCGGGGGCCCAGATCTCGGTGAGCCCGCTCACCTGGAGCCACGCCACGCTGATGACCACGGTCCTGCAGTATCGGCAGCGGCATGCGGAACTGACCGGCCGCGGTGGGTCCTCGGAGCGGATTCCTTCCACCGAGGAACCCGCCCGACACCGCCTGCGGGGCTGAATCCCGGCCAAGAACCTGGCTTTTCGGCGACTTCTGGAATGGAAAGCCCGCCCAGATGGGCTTGAATCCGGCCCGGCAGGAGGGCGAAATGCGGTCTCGTGGATCCCGCCCATCTCCAGGCTGCCGAGGCCCTCGAGGCCGTCGCCCGGGCCGTCGCCGAATGGACGGTCGACCAGGTTCACCTGGACGACCCCGGCATGGAGGCTCGCTACGGCGGCGAGAGCCGTCGCATGTGGCGTCACGAGATCCAGTCTCGCGTGGCTCACCTGGTGGAGGCCATGGCCGCCGATCGTCCCACCATCTTCACGGCCCATGCCAGCTGGAGCCGAGCCGCGTTCATGGCTCGCGAGATGGGCGAGCAGGACGTGGAGCGAAGCCTGCATGCCCTGAAGCAGGTGCTCCGCGAGAACCTGCCCGCGTCCATCGTGGCACGTGCCGAGCCCATGGTCGATGCCGCCATCCGCGAGTCGCAGGGTCGCGTGATGCCGCCGCCAAGCGAGATCGATCGCCTGGCCGACGAGGGCACGCTGGCTCGGATCTACCTGCTGGAGCTGCTGCAGCGCGATCGCGAGCGGGCCGAAGCCATCGTTCGCGAGCAACTCGAGGGCGGCGCCTCCCTGGGTGAGGTCTTCACCCGAATCATCGCGCCCGCCATGAACGAGATCGGCCGCATGTGGCACATGCAGGAGGCCAGCATCGCCGACGAGCACTACTGCACCGCCGCCACGCAGGCCATCATGGCCCGGCTGCGGGGCGTGGCCCGACGCAAGCCCGCCTCCGGCCTGGTGGCCGTCGCCTGCAGTGCGGGCGGCGACATGCACGAACTTGGCATCCGCATGGTCAGCGACCTGCTGGACGTGGATGGATGGCATGTGGAATGCCTCGGCGCCAACATGCCCTCGCACGAGGTGGCTGCGGTGGCCGGTGCCCAGCCGCACCGCGGCCCCGCCGACGTGATCGCCATCAGCGCGGGCACACCCCTGGCCATCCGCAGCGTGGCGCACCTCATCCGCACGGTGAAGGAGGAGGGACAGGCCCCGGAGGCGGCCTTCATGGTGGGCGGCATGCCCTTCAACATGGTGCCCGATCTCTGGAAGGTGGTCGGCGCCGACGGCTTCGCGCCGACGGCCATCGAGGCGCCTCGCGTGGCCGCCGAACTGGCCCGCGCTCGCCGCAGCCACGCCCGATCCTGAGCCCGGGGCGCCCTTCCGTCAGAGCATGTCGGCCGCCAGGCTGGCCAGCTCGCTGCGCTCCGTCTTGCTCATGGTCACGTGGCCGGCGATCCGCTGGCCCTTCATGCGCTCGATGAGGTGCGAGAGGCCGTTGCTGGCGGCGTCAAGGTAGGGGTTGTCGATCTGGCCGATGTCACCCGCCAGCACGATCTTGGTCCCCTCGCCCACGCGGCTCACGATGGTCTTCACCTCGTGGGGCGAGAGGTTCTGCGCCTCGTCCACGATCATGAACTGGTGGGGAATGCTCCGGCCACGGATGTAGGTGAGCGGCTCCATGACCAGCTTGCCACCGGCCACGAGCTGGTCCATGCGCTGCTCGGCCGTGCGGCTGTCGGCATCGCTGCCACCGCCTCCCCGCGTGCTCAGCAGGTAGCTCACGTTGTCGAAGATGGGCTGCATCCAGAGGCTCAGCTTCTCGTCCTTGTCACCCGGCAGGAAGCCGATGTCGCGACCCAGCGGCATGATGGGACGGGCCACCAGCAGCTTGTCGAATCGCTCCTCGCGGAACACCTTGTGCATGCCGGCGGCGATCGCCATGAGCGTCTTGCCGGTGCCCGCAGGGCCGATGAGCGACACCAGCCGCACCTCGTCGTCGAGCAGCAGGTCGAGCGCCATGGTCTGCTGCAGGTTGCGAGCCATGATGCCGTAGACGGGCTTCCGCGGGCCCACCACCGGGATCAGGTGGCCGGTGTCGGCCAGCACGCGCGCCAGACCGGTGTGGCTCTCGTCGGCGTCATCATGCAGGGCCACGAACTGGTTGGCCACCAGGTCGTGCGCGGCCAGTTCCATGCCCTCGGGGGTCTTCAGGACCAGGCCCTCCAGCTGCTCCAGGCTCAACTGCCGTTCCTGGTAGAGCTCGTCGATCGTGTCGCCGGGGCACCGCAGGGTGGCGTAGCCGGTGTAGAGCCAGTCGGCATCCACGCGGTCCGCCTCGAAGTCCTCGCTGGGAATGCCCAGCGCGTCGCACTTCACGCGGGCGTTGATGTCCTTGCTGATGAAGATGGTGCGCAGTCCCTGCTCATGCAGCCGGTGCGCCACGCCCAGGATGCGGTTGTCCGCGCTGTCCAGGTCCAGGGCGAAGGGCGTGGTGCGATCGCATCGCTCGATCCGGATCACGCCCCCCTGCTCGTTCCAGACCACCCCCTCGAAGAGGCGGCCGATGGAGCGCAGCTTGTCGAGCGCGCGGATGACCGACCGGGCGTTGCGGCCCGTCTCGTCGTTGTTCTTCTTGAACTGATCCAGTTCCTCGATGACCTGGAGCGGGATGATGACCTCGTGCTCATCGAACTTGTAGAGCGAGTTCGGGTTGTGCAGAAGCACGTTGGTGTCCAGCACGAAGTGCTTGCGCGTGGCGGACGCGCCCCCCGTGACGACCTGCTGCTTGACCTGGTGCGAACCCGACTCGGACGGCTGCCGCTGCGCGGCGTTCGGAACGTGCTTCAAGGTGTTGACCCCTGTGAAACGGCGACCCAGACCATCGAACCGACTCCCGTTGTATCGGCTCGACCGACACCGGAACCATCGATTCTG
>RFOC01000056.1 GCA_009926815.1 Planctomycetota bacterium | reverse complement strand
CAGCGCGGCGTGCATGAAGGTGTCCAGCGCCTCCTGGGCCTCCGGCGTCACCACGGGCTCCTCGGGCTGGGCGTCGCCCTCGTCCGACTTCGCCGCGCCGCCACCGGCCTGCAGCGCCGCCATGCGGGCCTCGATCTTCCGGCGCACCACCTCGAGCATGGGCTTCGCCTCGGGCGGAAGCTGCGCGGCCTGCGCGTCCAGCGCGGCCAGCATCTGCTCCAGCTGGGCCGGATCGGTCACTCGCGCCAGCTGGGCATCGAGCATCTTCTGCATCTGCTGCATCTGCGCCGCCATGGCGGCGGCGCCTCCCATGCCACCGGCGTCCGCCTGCTCGGAGGCGGGCGGCTCCTCGGAGGGCGTGTCCTGCGCCCCGGCGGGCAGGGCGAAGGCGAGGATCGAGAGCAGCGCGAGCAGGACGGCGAGTGGCATGCGTGGGGTCTCCGAGGGATGCCGCGGCCGCGGGCCGCAGGAAGGAAGAATCTACCGGAATCCCGGGGCATGCGTGGTGCTCGCCTCCGGCTATGCTGCCCGCGTCGAGGTGTCCCGGGGGAGGACCCGGGCACCGACCAGACGCCGTCGCATGCGGCCGTCTGGTCGAGGGAAGGCGGTGAGAATCCGCCGCGGACGCGCCGCCGTGACGGGCGCGGGGCCCTTGGGTCCCGCAGCGCAGCTCCCCGAAGCCACTGGTCCCGAAGGGACCGGGAAGGCGGGAGCGGCCAAGCCCGGAGCCGGAAGACCTGCCTCGACCATCGGCTCGCGCCCCCGCGCAACGGGGCTCCGAGCGGCCTCCAAGGGAATGGAGGTTGGCGTGCGGCGTGTGCTGGCTTCCTTCTTCGCTCCCCTGCTGGTCACCGGCGCGGCCTTCGCGCAGTCGTGGTTCGCCACGGGCGTGATCGCCTACGCACCCGGCAGCGGTGCAGCGCCCGGCCACCGCTCCCCGCAGTCGGCGCTGGGCGAACCGGCCCGCATGACGGGCTACCCCGGCTCCATCGAGACGGTCACCCCGTTCCAGCCCGCGTACCGACCCGATCAGGTGGTCTCCATCGGTGCCGGAGGGCACCTGACGCTGGAACTGGGCTCGACCGCCACCGATGATCCGGGCCACCGCTTCGGCATCGACCTGATCGTCTACGGCAACGCCTTCTTCACCGACATGATCGCGGGCACGGGCACACCGCTCCTCTGCGCCGGCGAAGGCGGTCGCATCGAGGTGAGCGCCGATGGCGTCACCTGGATGCTGGTCCCGGAGAGGATGGCCGACGGTCCGCTGCCCACCATGGGATGGATGGACGCGGGCCCCTACGACGCGAGCGAGGGCCAGGTGCCCACCGACCCGCTCCGCGCCACGGACCCGGCGATCACGGAGCAGTCCCTCGAGGGCATGAGCTATGCGGACGTGGTCGCCGCGTACGACGGCGGCGCCGGTGGCGTGGGCGTGGACCTGGCCTCCACCGGCCTGGCCTCGGCTCGCTTCGTGCGCATCTCCCATCCCGCGGGACAGCCGGGCAGTCCGGAGATCGACGCGGTGGCCGTGGTGCCGCCCGCAGCCGATCCGGCCGACCTCGATGGCAGCGGCTTCGTGGACGCCGGCGACATCGGGTCCCTGCTGGTCCTCTTCGGTGGCGGCGGTCCCGAGGGCGACCTCGATGGCAGCGGCACCGTGGACGCCGGCGACATCGGCGCCATGCTCCTGAGGTTCTCGTGAGGCGACGCGGACTCACGCTGGTCGAGGTGACCGTGGCGCTGGGCGTGACCAGCCTGCTGGTGGCCCTCTCGGTGGGTGGCCTTCGCGCCGCCGGCGACCGCGCCCGCAGCGAGCGATGCCGCTGCAACCTTCGACAGATCGCGCTGGCCTCGCACGCCTACGCGGCGATCCACGGCGGCCACCTGCCTCCGGCCATCCTGTACTTCCAGCGTTCGGGCTCGCTGCGCACGCTGGCCTGGGACTTCGAGCAGCAGGCCGGCCAGGTGAGGCCCGGCTCCATCTGGAAGTTCACCGACCAGCCGCAGGAAGTGCAGCAGTGCCCGGCATGCGTGTCGGCCAGCACCTTCGGCGCCGACCCCTTCACCGGGTACCAGTACAACACCACCTATCTCGGGGCCGAGGGACTGCTGCCTGCGACGGGCGAGGATGGCTCCTGGCTCGATGGCTGGGCGCGGGTGCGTCCCGGGGTGGGGCCGGGCCAGTGGCGCCGCACCGACGCCGTGGCGGTCTTCGCCGATGGCGGCTGGCGCGGAGGCGCGAACAAGTTCATGCGTGCGCCCAGCGCTCGGGTGGAGGGTGATCTGGGCCTGGTCTACGCCGGCGCCAGCGCGTTCCGGCATGCCGGGGGCTGCAACGTGGCATGGCTGGACGGGCATGTCGAGGGCGTGACGGAGCCGCAGCAGGGCGCCCACGCCACGCCGGCGCTGCTCCGCAGCGTGATGGACTGGCCGAGCAACGGCTTCCTGTCCGCGGATGACGCCGCGTACGACCCGCGCTGAGACCATGCTCCGCGTCGACCGCTGCATCTGCCATGGCGTCACCTTCGAGGAGGTGGCGCGCGCCGCGAGGGCGGACGGACTTTCCCTGGCGCAACTGGAGGATCGGCTCGGCTGCGGCACGGGGTGCGGACTCTGCCGGCCGTACCTGCGAAGGGCGCTTCGAACCGGCCAGGTGGTGTTCCATCAGATCGTGCTGCACGCGGACGAGCCCGAGTGCAGTGACGACGGCCGGGCCTGCGGAACGCCGCAAGGCTAGCGCTGCGGCGATCGCCCGAAGCGTCGCTCCAGGTCGCGCCAGGGAATGCGCATCGCCGTGGGACGCCCGTGCGGGCAGTTGGTGGATCGCTCCACGTCGGCCAGCTGCCGCAGCAGCTCCGCCACCTCGCGGTCGGAGAGCGCATCACCGGCCTTGACCGCTGCCTTGCAGGCCATCATGTCCAGCACCTCGGCCAGCACGGCCTCGCCATCGCCCGAGGCGTCGAACTCGTCGCGACCCAGCCAGTCGCGGAGCACCTCCGCCGGATCCACCCCTCGCTCGATCAGGAACACCGGCTCGGCATGGATGGCCATGCTGCGCGGGCCCGCCGGACGCACGTCGAAGCCCAGCCGGCTCAGCAGCGGCTGGGCCTCCTCCACGCGCTCCACCTCCACCGAGGAAGCGGACTCCACGCGTGGCGTCAGCAGCGGCTGGCTGGGCAGCGTGCCGCCGAGGACCTGCGCACGGAGACGCTCGAACATCACCCGCTCGTGCAGCGCGTGCTGGTCCACGACCACCAGCCCCTGCTCATCGCTGGTCACCAGCCACGCCTTGCCCGCCTGCAGGAACCGCGGCGCGGCCACCGGCATGGGCAGCGGCGTGGACGCCAGCGGCGCGCCAAACGCCAGCGCCGGCGAGACCGGCTCCGCCAGAGCCTGCTGCATCGCGTTGAAATCGAAGCCCGCCGCGCGGTCCGTCGAGGCGTGCGACGCGCCCGACCACGCGCCGCCGCGAGGCATGTCCGTCGCCAGGGGCATCTCCGGCATCAGGTTCGCGCTGCGCAGCGCCGCCTTCACGGCGCGGTGCACCAGCGAATGCACCAGGGCGGGCTGCCGGAATCGCACCTCGCTCTTGGCTGGATGCACGTTCACGTCCACCTCGCGCGGATCGATCTCCACCGCCAGGAAACCCGCGGGCGTGCGGCCCGGCTCGATCAGGCCGCGATAGGCCTCGCGCACGGCGTGAAGCAGGCCTCGATCCGCGATCGGCCGACCATTCAGGGTGAACCGAAGTCCCTTCGCCTGCGCCTTGGCCGCCTCGGGACGGGCCATGAGGCCCCAGACCGAGATGGGCGAACCCTGACCCAGCTCCGCGTCCGCATCCACCGACAGCGGCTCACGGCCCAGCGCCTCGCCAAGCGCGTCCACCACGCGACGAGCCGGGTCCTCGGTGGCCATCAGGTCCAGCGCGCGCCGATCGCCATGCCAGAGGGTGAAGGCCACCTGCGGCCGCCCCAGCGCCAGCCACTCGAGCACCTCGGTCACGCGACCGGCCTCGGTGGGCTCGCTCCGCAGGAACTTGCGCCGCGCGGGCACCTGCCCGAAGAGTCGCTCCACCTCCACCCGGGTCCCGCGGTTGGCGGCGGCGGGCCGGACCGGCGTGGTTCGACCATGGTCGACCTCGATGCTGGCGCCCTGCGCCTCGCTCCCATGCCGGCTGGTCACCACGAGCCTGGCCACGGACCCGATGCTGGCCAGGGCCTCGCCACGGAAGCCGTAGCTGGCGATCGAGAGCAGGTCGTCCAGCGCGCCGATCTTGCTGGTGGCGTGCGCCGCCACGGCCAGGGGCAGCTCAGCGGCGGGGATGCCGCCTCCGTCGTCGCTCACCTCGATGCGGTCGCGTCCCCCGCCCTCCAGCCGGACCTCGATCCGGGTGGCCCCGGCGTCCAGGGCGTTCTCCACCAGCTCCTTCACCACGCTCGCCGGCCGGTCGACCACCTCGCCGGCGGCGATCTGGTTGACCAGGTGCTGGGGCAGCGCGCGAATGGGCACGCCCGCGAGTCTACGTCGCGGTTTCACCGATCCTTCATGAAGGAAGTTGCGGAAGGCCCGGGCGCCATGCCGATCACCTGCTATGGTCTCGACCGGCATGTCCACCCTGGTCATCGGCGACCTGCATGGATGCGGGCACGAGCTGGTCGAGCTGCTCGACCTGGCCCGCCGGGAACGCGCGGCTGCGCGGGTGATCCTGGTGGGCGACCTGTTCACCAAGGGCCCGTCGCCGGATGTGGTGGTCGATGCCATCGAGGATCTGCGCGACGAGGGGCACCGGGTGGACCTGGTCTGCGGCAACCACGACCTGCGGATGCTCGATGCGCTGCGCCGCCGCGATGCCGGCACGGCCATGGATGACCTGGGGCCCTCCGAGGCCACGGCGATCCGGCTGCTCGAGCGTGCCAACCGGCTGGTGGCCGCGCGGCGGATGCTCGCCCAGGCCGCGGGCTGCGTCACGCTTCGTGGCCATGGCTGGACGGTGGTGCATGGCGGCGTGGACCCGGAGAAGGGTCTGGCGGGCACCAGCGACCTCGACCGCATCCACCTGAAGGCCGCTCCTGGCGAGGTGCCCTGGTGGGAGCGCTACGATGGCCGTGACGGGCTGATCATCGTGGGCCACAAGCCGCTGCGCGAGCCGCTGCTGCTTCGACGCAACGGACGGCCGGTGGTGGTGAATGTCGACACGGGGTGCGCCTACGGCGGCGCCCTGACCGGCTACTGCATCGAGGATGACCGGTTCCTGCAGGTGCCCTCTCGGCAGCCTGCACGCGAGGGTTTCACGCCGGCGGTCGCCACCGCGCCGCCATGGGCATCGGCCGGCCCCGTCCGAACGTTCGCGCGGAGAGCTTGAGCACCAGCGGCGCCTGATCGCGCTTGAACTGGGCGCGGTCGATGGCCGCGCACCAGCGTTCCACCAGCGGCGGGGGCAGCCCCGTCTCGCGGGCGATCGTGGCGGCGTCCTGCTCGCGGTCGATCCAGCCCTGCACGATCCGATCCAGATCCTCGTAGGGCGGCAGCGAATCCTGGTCGGTCTGATGGGGCCGAAGCTCGGCGCTTGGCGCCTTGGTCAGGCTGGACTCGGGAATCGGCGGGCTGGACAGCCCGAAGTCGCGATGGCTCTCGTTGAGATGGCGGCACACCGCGTAGACCTGCGTCTTGAGCAGGTCGCCGATGGGGGCGAGCGCGCCGATCATGTCGCCGTAGAGCGTGGCGTAGCCGGCGGCGAGTTCGCTCTTGTTGCCGGTGGCCAGCGCCAGCGAGCCGTCCGCGTTGCTCACGGCCATCACCGTCAGTCCTCGAAGGCGGCTCTGCAGGTTCTCGTCGGCGAGACCCTCGAAGCGGCCCAGGCCGCCGGCCAGGTGCGCCGCGAATCGCTCGTGCAGATCGCGAATGGGAAGCTCGAGCAGCCGGCCCAGGCCCAGCGTCGCCGCCAGTGCCTTCGCGTCGGCCACGCTGCCGGGGCTGGAGAAGCGCGAGGGCATCATGATGCCGGTCACCGCCGCGGGCCCCACCGCGATCGCCGCAAGCGCCGCGACCAGCGCGCTGTCGATGCCGCCCGAGAGGCCCAGCGTCACCTTCGCGTGGCCGGTCTTGCGGAAGTAGCCACGGATGCCGGCGACCATGGCGTCGATGAGGTCTCGCTCCGGCGTGCGCACGGGCTCCCGCTCCAGCCGGCATCCGCCACGAAGGTCATGCACGCGCACGGCGGACTCGAAGAGCGGCGATCGGTCCGCCAGGCGGCCGGCCGCGTCCACCAGCGACGAGCCGCCGTCGAAGATCAGGTCGTCGTTCGCGCCGCACGGGTTGCAGAGCGCCAGCGGCACGCCATGGCCGGCGGCCACGGCGCAGACGCGCTCTCGCTGCCGGGCCCGCTTGCCCAGCACGAAGGGCGATGCACTGGCCACCAGCAGCGCGGTGGCCCCGTCTCGCACCGTCTCGGCCACCGGATCGATCTCGTAGACGCGCCTCGCGTCGGCGTCACGACCGCCCCAGAGATCCTCGCACAGCAGCACGCCCAGCCGCTCGCCCGCATGATCCACCACCAGCGGAGCGGTCCCGGGCGAGAACCATCGCTCCTCGTCGAACACGTCGTAGGTGGGCAGGAGCCGCTTGTCGTACCAGGCCTCCACGCGGCCGCCGCGACAGACCGCCATCGAGTTGGCCAGTCGCCGCCCCCCGCGATCCACGCGTCGCACGGCGCCGACCAGCAGCAGCAGGTCCGGGTGCCGCCGGGCCAGTCCAGCCACGGCTCGCTCGCAGGCCTCGGCCACGCCCTCTCGAAGCACCAGGTCACGCGGCGGATACCCCAGCACCGCCATCTCCGTGGTCAGCACCACGTCGGCCGCCTCGGACCGCGCGGCCTGCACGGCACGATCGATCTCCTCCAGGTTCGCCTGGATGTCGCCCACCACGGGGTCAAGCTGGGCTGTGGCGATCCGCGCCATGGGGATCGCATGCTAGGGCTGACGGGACCTTTCAGCCCGCGGCGGCCAGTCGGCGGGTCAGCACCTCGACCACCTGACGCAGCGTGAACGGCTTGCGGAAGATCGCGGCGGCACCGGCCTGCCGGAGCGACGCCTCCTCCTGTGGCGTGAAGCCCTGACCCATCACCGCAAGCCGCGCCCCGGAGCCGCTGGCCCGGATCCACGCGGCCAGACCCGCCACCTCACCCAGACCCAGGCTCGTGTCGGCGATGATCCAGCGCGGCGAGAAGTCGGCGCAGGAGACGCCCGCGTCGAACGCCGTGGTGCTGACGCGGACCTCGCGTCCCGTCTCGGAAGCCAGCGCCGAGGCGAGGGCCTCGGCCGTCGGACGGTCCGCGTCCGCCACCAGCACCCGCTCGGCCCCCTCCGTCGTGGGTGCCGAGGTCGGGATGCCGGTGTCACGGATGAATGCGTCCAGCGCCTCGCGGGTGACGCGACGGTCGCGACTGCCCGGGATGCGGTAGCCAGCCAGTCGGCCGGAATCGATCCACTTGCTCACGGTGCGGGCGGCCACGTTGCAGATGGCCGCGACTTCGCCGGTGGTGAGGACGCTCTTGAGAGTGCTGGTGCTCATGGCACCCCTCTCGTCGGCCCTCCCGGGGGCGGACTGAAGCGACTGTTCCACTTTTTCCGCGTCCCAATAACCGGACGAGGCTCACGCGACGCGGATGCCCCGTGCTTCCAGCGCCGCCGTCAGCGCGGCCAGATGCTCCCGGTCGCGCACTTCCACCCGCACGCGCACCAGCACACGGCTCACGTCGGCCTCGGCGAAGGCACGCTCATGCTCGATCTGCTGCACGCTCGCGCCGGTGGACGCGATGGTGCCGGCGAGTTCCGCCAGGCCGCCGGGACGATCCGAGATGACCGCGGTGAACTGCGCCAGACGGCCATCCACCGCCACGCCGTGCTCGATCACCCGCGTGAGCACCATGGGGTCGATGTTGCCGCCACAGAGCAGGAGCACCACCTTGCGATCCTTCAGGAAGGGCAGCTTGCCCGCCAGGAAGCCCGCCAGCGGCGTGGCGCCCGCGCCCTCCACCACCCCCTTCTCCAGCTCGACCAGCCGCAGGATGGCCAGCGAGATGTCCTCCTCGCCCACGGTCACCACGCGATCCACGCGGTCGCGCGCCATGGCGAACGCCCGGTCACCCACCTTCGGAACCGCCAGGCCGTCGGCCAGCGTCGGGCCGTCGAAGGCATCCACGGGCTGGCCCGCGGCCAGGGCTCGAGTCAGGCTGGGACATCGCTCGGGCTCCACGCCGATCACCTGCACGCGCGGCCTGGCCTCCTTGACCGCCAGGGCCACCCCGGCGATCAGCCCGCCTCCGCCCACGGGGGTCACGATGGCCTCGACGTCCGGCACCTGATCCAGGATCTCCAGCGCCACCGTGCCCGCGCCGGCGATGATCGCGGCATCGTTGAAGCCGTGCACGTACGCCAGGCCGCCGGCCGCCGCCAGCTCGTCCGCCTTCACCTTCGCGTCGGCGATGTGATCGCCATGCAGGACGACCCGGGCCCCGAAGTGCACGCACCGCTGCTGCTTCACCAGGGGCGCGTTGCGCGGCATGACCACCGTCACGGGAATGCCCAGGTCTCGGCCGTGGAAGGCCAGGGCCAGCGCGTGATTGCCGGCGCTGGCCGCCACCACCCCACGCTTCGCCGCCGCCTCCGGCAACTGCAGCAGCGCGTTGCGGGCCCCTCGCTCCTTGAAGCTCCCGGTCCGCTGCAGGAACTCGGCCTTCGAGAAGATGGTCGCGCCACAGAGCTCCGAGAGCGCGGCGCTCGCCTGACAGGGCGTGCGCACCACGCCGCCCTCGATGCGGCGCATGGCCTCCACGATGTGGTCGTAGGTCACCTCGGCCGCGGCGGTCGCCGGCATGCGTGGCTCAGGCCTTGGGACCCGCCGCACGCACGGCGTCGGTGATGGCGAACTTGCGCTCGTTCTCGCGGAACTTGGCGGCCAGTTCCCTCGCCTTGGCGTCGTAGGCGGCCTGGTCCTTCCACGTGTTGCGAGGATCGAGCACCTCGGCGGGCACGCCAGGCACGGCGACCGGCATGTGCAGGCCGAACACCGGATGCTCGACGGTCTTCACGCCCTTGAGCGAGCCATCGTGGATGGCGTTGACCATGGCGCGCGTGTACGCCAGCTTGAAGCGGCTGCCCACGCCGTAGGGACCTCCGGTCCAGCCGGTGTTGAGCAGCCACACGTCGCTGCCGTGCTTGCGGATGCGGTCCGCCAGCAGCTGGGCGTACACCATGGGCGGCCGCGGCATGAAGGGGCCGCCGAAGCAGGCGCTGAAGTTGGGCTGCGGCTCGGTCACGCCGGCCTCGGTGCCGGCCAGCTTGCTGGTGTAGCCGTTCAGGAAGTAGTACTGCGCCTGCTCGGGCGTGAGCCTGGCCAGCGGCGGCAGCACGCCGTAGGCGTCCGCCGAGAGGAAGATCACGTTGATCGGGTGACCCGCCACGCTCGGGATGCGGGCGTTGGCGATGTGCTGCAGCGGGTACGTGGCCCGCGTGTTCTCGGTGCGCTTCGCGCTGTCGTAGTCGGGCAGCCGGGTGACCGGGTCGACCGCGGTGTTCTCCAGGACGCTGCCGAAGCGGATGGCGTCCCAGATCTCCGGCTCGCCGGCCCGGGTCAGCTTGATGCACTTGGCGTAGCAGCCGCCCTCGATGTTGAACACGCCCTTGTCGCTCCAGCCGTGCTCGTCGTCACCCACCAGTTCGCGGCCGCTGTCCGCGCTCAGCGTGGTCTTGCCCGTGCCGGAGAGGCCGAAGAAGATGGCCACGTTCCGCGGATCCTTGCGGTCCACGTTGCACGAGCAGTGCATGGGGAACACGCCCCGGTCCGGCAGGTCGTGGTTCATGGCGTAGAAGATGCTCTTCTTCATCTCGCCCGCGTAGCGGGTGCCGATGATGATCACCTTCCGGCGCTCCAGGCTCTGGATGATGGCCACGGGACCCTTCACGCCGTACCGCTCGGGCTCGGTCAGCCGCAGCGAACCCGCATTCACGATCGTCCAGTCCGGGGTCCAGCCGGCCAGGTCCTTCGCCTCGGCGTTGATGAAGAGCGTCTTGGCGAAGAGCGAATGCCACGCCTCCTCGGTGAACACGCTCACCTTGCAGCGGTAGGCCGGGTCGGCCCCGGCGTAGCCGTCGAAGCGGAACAGGTCGCGTCGCTGCCGCAGGTGCTCCATGGCCAGGGCCTCGAGCGCGTCGAAGTGGGCGGGCGCCAGCGGCTGGTTCACCTTGCCCCAGTCGATGTTCCCGTGGATGCCCGGGGTGTCCTCCAGGAACTTGTCGTTGGGGCTCCGTCCGGTCCGCTCACCCGTGTCGCACGCCAGGGCTCCGTTCACCGCCAGAACGCCCTCCCCACGGGCCAGGGCCAGCTCGACCAGTCGGGGCACCGGCAGGTTGGCGTGCATGGAGGCCGTGCCGAAGTCCAGGGTCCGAAGCGTGGCGGTGCTCATGCTGTTCTTCTCCTCAGGTTCGATTTAGTTCAGCC
>RFOC01000055.1 GCA_009926815.1 Planctomycetota bacterium | reverse complement strand
GCGTGGCGCCCGGCACGGGCGGATCCAGCCCCAGGCGAACCCCCGCCACCAGCCGCACGCCGCTGCCGCGGCTGGCCTCGAGCGCACGGACCAGTCCCGACACGGTGTCGACATCGCAGATGCCGAGCGCGGTCATGCCCAGTTCGGCGGCGCGGTCGAAGAGCTCGTCCGCATGGCTGGCACCCTGCTGGAAGCTGAAGTTGCTCATGCAGCCCAGTTCCACGAAGTCGCTCATGTCCAGGCCCCCTCAAGCCACCAGGCGGCTCCATCACGGCGCAACCACCACCATGCGCCATCCGCCAGCACGCGCCAGCGATCATGCGTGCCCTGCTCGCCGCGCCACCATGCGGCTTCCACGCGATCGGGCCCCTCGGCGGCCAGGACCGGCTGCAGGGCGCCACGCAGTCGCACCTGCACGGGCCTGCGACGCGCATCGCACGCCACCTCCACGGCCCGCGGCGGCGCCACGCGCACCGTGGGTCGCAGCGGCAGCAGGAATTCGATCGAAGGCATGGGTGCCTGCGCCGCCGCACCGGCATCCGCCATGGGCCGCATCGCCCACGCCCGCGCCTGATCCGGATCCGCCTGCGCGTGCGGCACGCGAAGCGAGACGCCACCGAGGCGCTGCCGCACGCGATCGATCCACTCCGCCCACGAGGGCCCCTGCGATTCCACCGATCCGTGCAGCAGTTCCGCCTGTCCAGGTGCCATGGACACGTGGCGAAGGCTGGTCACCTGCACCGCCTCGATGCCCTCGGCCGGATCGTGACCGAGATGCACACGCTCCAGATCCGGCTGCATGAGCCGCCACAGGTGACGCAGGCCACGACTGGGCCTGGCCAGTCGCCACTCCAGACGCGTGGGCGCCGCCGAGGCCCGTCGCAGCTGCACACGCACATGCAGGCTTCCCAGGCAACGCCGTCGCAGGCGATGCACCAGCCGCTGCAGGCACGACTGCACGCCCTGCTGCAGCGCCTCGGGCCGAGCGGTGGGGCCATCGAACGCCAGTGCGCACCGAAGCGGCCCCTGCGGCACCACGCTGGTCATGCCTTCGGTGGCCTGACCCAGGGCCAGTTGCAGCCGGTGCCACGGCCCCTCGCCAAAGCGGTCGGCCAGGGCCTGCGCCCCCAGTCGCCTCATCTGCCCGATGGTGCGCACGCCCACCTCCGCCAGCGCGACCGGCACCTGAGGCGAAAGCCGAAGCGAATCGAGCGGCGCCTGGTCCAGCCACTCGCCGTGGTCCTGGATCACCTGCCACGAATGGTGCGCGGCCGCCACCAGCGACGCCGCCGCCCCACCCGCCACGGCGCCGCTGGCATGCAGGCCCAGCCGATCCATGTCGCGCTGCACGCGCTGCAGCAGGCGCCCCCAGCCGCCGTGCACGCCTTCGCAACCGCGCACGTTCACGCACACCGCCGCCGGACCGGGCGATCGCTCGACCGCCGTGGCCGGTCCGTAGCGCAGGCACCACCCCGCGAAGGCGTTCAGGGCGCGATCATCCGCGGCGGCGTCGAAGGGAACCTCGACGGCCTTGCCCGAACAGCGATCGCGCGACATGGCCAACCCCTCGCCCGGCCGCACGCCGAGCGACCAGGCCCGCGGACAGCATGCCATGACCAGACGTGCACCTTGCACGCGGCCGATCAGCAGCAGCGGCGGACGTTCGCCCTCATGCGGCCAGGCCGCCCGCCGGCGGAGCGATCGGATCGCCCGGTCGGCGGGCCACCACGGCAGCAGGATCGCCAGCGTGCGTTCCATGCTCGGACTCCATGGGGTGTTGCGGGCGATCCATCGTGTTCACGCGCGGCAGGATTCCCTCCCATGCCACGGCATCGCTGCCCCGCTCCCACCAGGCATCCCACGACACCGCTGCATCGAGCCATGCCGGAGGCAGGCCTGAACGCACGCGGACGGCGCGAGCCGTCCACGCGGGCTGATCCTGATGCGTGCCGGCCTGCACGCGCCAACGGATGATCGCGGCGGAAGGCGAGGCTGCCTCATGGGCCGGCCGAAGCAGCAGCACCGGACATGCCGTGGCCGCAAGCTGCAGGCGACGCGTGGCGGTCAGGTTCAGGCCGGCACCATCGGCCACCACAAGAACGGCACCGGGCGCCTGCAGCGACATCTCGGTGGCCCACAGTCGATCGACCAGCCCACCTGCATCCACGAACACGCTTGCATGCCACAGGCGTGCATCGAGACGCTGCCGCCATCCGCCGCGCAGGCCGCGCAGCGAACCCAGCAGCGCACGCGGATGCGGCCACGCGTGACGACCCACCCACAGCACGCGATGCGGCGAAGGCGCCTGCATGACCGCACGCCACGCCAGGTGCAGGGCCATGGACATGGCCGGAAGACGAAGGGCCGCGGCATCCAGCGCACCGAAGGCCTCGTGCACGCCGTGCCAGGGAAGATCGGCGCCCTGGAGGGCCGGCCATCCGACCTGCATTGGGCCGGCATTTCCTGCAGGAATCGGCGATGGCACACCCACGCGGCCCGAGGCGAGCACCGCGTCCACCTGCTGCTGGATGGCCTGCATGCGTGGTTGCATGTTTGGTATCCGTTAGGGTACTGTCCGGGGCCCATCCGTCAAGCGGTTTCCCGCCGAAAGGGCGGTCCGCACGGCCTGACGGCCGGGGCCCGCTTTAGCATGCGAATGCACGGACGCACCGCATGACCGACACCATCTCCAACGACGCGAATCAGCCGCTGCGGACCATGGCCATCGGGGACCCGCAGGTGCCCCAGCCGGACCTGATCCAGGACCCGAACCTGGAGAAGCCCGGCGACGAGATCGGGCCCTACAAGCTGGTGTCGCTCCTGGGCGAAGGCGGCTTCGGATCGGTGTGGCTGGCCGAGAGGCGCCAGCCGTTCCTGCTTCGCGTGGCGCTGAAGATCATCAAGCCGGGCATGGACTCGAAGGCGGTCGTCGCTCGCTTCGAGCAGGAGCGCCAGACGCTGGCGGTGATGAACCACCCCAACGTGGCGCGCGTGCTCGACGGCGGGCTCTCGCCGCGCGGCCTGCCCTACTTCGCCATGGAGTTCGTGAAGGGCCAGCCCATCACGGACTACTGCGACACGCATCGCCTGGGCACGCGCGAGCGCCTGCGCCTCTTCCTGCAGGTCTGCGACGCCATCCAGCACGCGCATTCCAAGGGCATCATCCACCGCGACCTGAAGCCCGGCAACGTGATGGTGGTGCAGACCGAGGGCGACGAGGCGCACGCCAAGGTGATCGACTTCGGCGTGGCGAAGGCGCTCACCCAGCACGGCGACGACGAGATCATGGCCTCCGAAGCCGGCGCCATGGTGGGCACGCCGGAGTACATGAGCCCCGAGCAGGCCGAGTCCGACGCCGACCTGATCGACACGCGGAGCGACGTCTACAGCCTGGGCGTGATCCTGTACGAGCTGCTGACCGGCCTGCTGCCCTTCGACTCGACCGAGCTGAGGAGCAAGGGCTACCGCGAGATCCAGCGCATCATCCGCGACGAGCGGCCGCCCTCGGCCAGCACGCGACTCACCACCATCCTCGCGGATGCGGCCCAGTCCGGGCGCATCGCGCAGGCCCGTCAACTGGCCCTCGAGACGCTGGTGACCGAGCTTCGCCGCGAACTCGAGTGGATTCCGCTGAAGGCGATGCAGCGAGAGCCCCGGCACCGGTACCCCACCGCCAGCGCCATGGCGGACGACATCCGGAACTACCTCGAGGGCCGCGCGCTGGACGCCGCCCCGGATTCCGCCGGCTACCGCCTGCGCAAGTACGTGGGGCGCAATCGGGCCCTGGTCGCCGCCTCGGCCGCGGTGCTCGCCGCACTGGTGGCCGGCCTGGCGGCGGCCACCTGGCAATGGCGAGAGGCCACCCGCGCCAAGGACGAGGCGCTGGCCAGCGAAGCCCGCGCGATCGAGGAACGGAAGGCCGCGGACTCGGCGAGACTGGAGGCCACCCGCGCCAAGGACGAGGCGCTGGCCAGCGAGGCCCGCGCGATCCGCGAGAAGGAGGCGGCCGACGCGGCACGGCGACGCGTGGAGGAGAACGCCTACCTGGCGAACATCCAGATGGGCAATGCGTGGCTGGAAACGGGCCAGCGCGCGCGACTTCGAGAGCGCCTGGATGACTGCCCGCCATCGCGGCGAGGATGGGAATGGAGCTGGCTCGATGCCCAGCGCGACCGCAGCCTCGCCGTGCTCGGCGGTCATGCCTCCGATGTCTATGCCGTGGCCGCCAGTCCCGACGGCAAGCGACTGGCCACGGGGTCCTATGACAGCACCGCCATCCTCTGGGATGCGGCCAACGGCACGCCTCTGGAGACCTTGAAGGGACACGCGAAGGCCGTGCTCACCCTGGCCTTCTCGCCCGATGGCTCCCGACTGGCCACCGGCTCCGCCGACGGCACCGCCCGACTGTGGGATGGACGAACCGGCGAGCCTCGCCACGAATGCAGGGGCATGGGCGACACGGTGACCGGCGTGGCGTTCGACCGTGAAGGCGGTCGGCTGCTGACGATCTCGAATGACGGCATCGCCCGCGTGTGGAACGCCGCGTCGGGATCGCTCATGCTGGAATGCAAGGGGCACGGCGGCCCGCTGCTGGCCGGCGAATGGGTGGCTGACGATCGTCGGTTCGTCACGGCCTCCGCGGATCGAACGGCGCGAATCTGGGACGCGACCGGTCAGGACGCACCGCTCGTGCTGAACGGACACGCCGCCGCGGTGCTCGGGCTGGCCGTGTCGCCGGACCGCCAGCAGGTGGCCACCGCATCGCAGGATGGCACCGCGCGGGTGTGGAACATCTCCGATGGCACCTGCCGGCTCACCCTGAAGGGACACGAAGGCCCCGTGGTGCGCGTGCTGTTCAGCCCGGATGGTCGACGCGTGGCCACGGCCTCGTCCGATGGCACGGCTCGCCTGTGGGACACGGCCACGGGCGTGCAACTCGGCGCCTGCCAGGGCCACACGAAGGAGATCATGTCGATCGCCTTCGACGCCTCCGGCCGACGACTCCTCACGGGCAGCCTGGATGGCTCCGCCCGGGTCTGGGACGCCGCCACGGGCATCGAGATGGCCACGCTGGTCGGCCATGAGGCCGGGGTTCCCGCAGCCCGCTTCCTGCCCGGCGACGAACGCGTGGCCACGGCCAGTCTCGATGGCCGGGCGAGGATCTGGGATGCCGCCACGCCTCCAGTGTCGCTGCCGATGGAGGGCCATGCCGGCCTGATCTATGCGGTGACCTTCAGCCCCAACGGACGCGAACTGGCCACGGCATGCAACGATCGAACCGTGCGCGTGTGGGATCTCGCCACCGGCACCAGCCGCGCGACCCTGCAGGGACATGGCGGCCCCGTGTTCGTGGCGACCTACAGCCCCGATGGCCAGCGGC
Organism: Planctomycetota bacterium; assembly: GCA_009926815.1. Classification (GTDB taxonomy): domain Bacteria; phylum Planctomycetota; class Phycisphaerae; order Phycisphaerales; family SM1A02; genus SYAC01. Next base: position 5,136 of record RFOC01000055.1, on the reverse strand, counting down.
TGCTCACCGCCTCCAGTGACGGCACGGCCCGGATCTGGAACCTTCGCACCGGCGCTCTCGCCCGCGAACTCAAGGGTCACGCCGAGGCCGTCCGCGCGGCGATGTTCCTTCCCGATGGGCGATCGGCGCTCACCGGGTCCAATGACGGGACCGCAAGGCTGTGGAACAGCGAATCCGGGGCCACCGTGCATGAGCTCCGGGGACACTCGGATCGGATCTCAGCCGTCGCGTGCAGTCCGGATGGCTCACGGGCGGCCACCGCCTCGCGTGATCGCACGGCATGCATCTGGGACACCGGAACGGGCCAGAAGCTCGCGACGCTGAGCGGTCACACGGAGCCCATCCTGGCCATCGCCTTCAGCCCCGATGGGCGCCTCGTGGTCACGGGTGCGCAGGATCGCACGGCCCGAGTCTGGGATGCGGCTCGCGGAACCCTGGTCGCCGAACTCAAGGGCCACGAGCAGGCCTTGCGCGGCGTGGCCTTCAGCCCGGACGGCCAGCGTGTCCTCACCGTCTCCGGTGATGGCACGGCACGCCTCTGGAGCGCCACGGACGGTCAATCCCTTCAGACGCTGCAGGCATCCCCCGACGCCCTGACCTCCGGCACGTTCTCGCCGGACGGCACCCGCGTGCTCACGACGGGCGTGGATGGACTCGCCCGCGTGTGGGACGCGGCGACAGGAACCCCGCTGGCCACGCTGGCCGGACACACCGAGGGCCTGAGCACCGCCGCCTTCTCGCCGGATGGAACCCGGATTGCCACCGCCTCCGCGGACCGCTCCGCCCGCCTCTGGGACAGCGTGCCCCACCGGATCCGCATGGCCGAGGCGCAGTTCGACCGTCAGGGGCGTCGCGAGCCACTGGGCTCCCTCCAGAGAACCGAGTTCCAGGGGACCCGTCCAGCGACCTGGGTCACGGACCCCTCGCAGGACCAGAATCGCCCGAGCTTCATCGCCTCCTCGGGCGCGGCGCCCCTCTCGCCATCGCGCCTGGGCGCCTTGATCCGCTCGGCCATCACCGCACGCAACGCGCGTGGCGCCGTGCAGGCCGCCCGCGCCTGGGGCGCCGCGGATCTGGATGCCGCGACGCTCAATTCGCTCGCCTGGAACGGCGCGACGCGTCTGGAGGCCGGCGATCCGGACCGCAACCTCGACGAGTCCCTGAACTACGCCCGCGCGGCAACCCGACTCACCGATCGACGCGATGCCGCCATGCTCGACACGCTGGCACGCGTGCATTGGGAACGAGGCGAGACCGCGGAAGCGGTGTCCGTGGAACGGGACGCGGTGACCCTGCTCGAGGCCGGACCCGTCCTGAAGAGCGCGGCCGACGAGACCGCCCGACAGAAGCTGCTGAGCGACTGCCGGCAGACGCTGTCACGCTACGAGGCCGGACCCCGACCTGACGCCCGATGAGCACGGACCCGACACCGCCGCAGGACCGAACGGTGGACGCCCGAACCGGAGGAGCGGCCGATGGCACCACCATGCCTCCGGCACCCTCGAACCCGGCGGAAGGCCCCCAGCAGATCGGCCCGTACCGACTCCTGTCCATCATCGGCGAGGGCGGCTTCGGCACGGTGTGGCTGGCGGAGCGACGTGACCCCTTCGTGCAGCGGGTGGCGCTCAAGGTGATCAAGCCGGGCATGGACTCCCGCGCGGTGCTCGCCCGCTTCGAGCAGGAGCGACAGGCTCTGGCCCTGATGCAGCATCCCGGCATCGCGCGGGTGCTCGATGGCGGCCTGACGCCGGAGGGACGGCCCTTCTTCGTGATGGAGTTCGTGAAGGGCCTGCCCATCACCGAGTTCTGCGATGGCCGCCGACTCTCCATCCGGCAACGACTGGCCCTGTTCCGCCTGGTCTGCGACGCGGTCCAGCATGCCCATCTGAAGGGCATCGTGCATCGCGACCTGAAGCCCGGCAACATCCTGGCCTTCGACGTGGAGGGCCAGGCGCCGAGCGTGAAGGTGATCGACTTCGGCGTGGCGAAGGCCACCGCGGCGACCGGCGCGCACAGCGTGTTCACCGAGAGCGGCCAGATGGTCGGGACCCCCGAGTACATGAGCCCCGAGCAGGCGGAGGCCCGCGCCGCGGAGATCGACACGCGCAGCGACATCTACAGCCTGGGGGTGGTGCTCTACGAGTTGCTCACGGGCGTGGTGCCGCTGGACGTGCGCGCGATGCGGGAGCGTGGATTCCGCGAGATGCAGCGCTACATCGCCGAGACGGACCCCCCCGCACCGAGCCTGCGACTCTCGACCATCGCCGACGCCGCCCTGAAGTCGCGGATCCTGCAGTCGCGCCAGGCGGGCGAGGCCGAGCTGCGCAAGCGGCTGCAGAGCGAGCTGGAATGGATCCCGCTCCTGGCCATGCGCAAGGAGCCGCAGAACCGCTACCAGAGCGCCATGGATCTGGCTCGCGACATCGATCGCTACCTCGCGGGCCAGGCGCTGCAGGCCGGGCCCCCGTCGCTGCGGTACCGGCTCCGCAAGATCATCCGCCGCCATCGCGCTTGGGTGGCCGCTGGCGCCGCCGTGGCCACCTCCCTGGTGCTGGGACTGGGCATGGCGCTCTGGCAATGGCGGCACGCCGTCGACGCGCGTCGCGAGGCGGAGCGTCGGTCCCTGGAGGCGACCGCGATCACGGAGTTCGTGGTGCAGGCCCTGGCGAGCGGGGATCCCATGCAGGGTGGGCAGCGGGCGTTCACCGTGAAGCAGGCCATGGCCCAGGCGATCGATCGACTGAAGGACGGGATGCTCCGGGAGCAGCCCGACACCGAGGCCGAGCTCAAGCGCACCATCGCCCTGATCCTGGAGGGGAATGCCGATCTGGACACGGCGGAATCGCTCGCGGCCAGTGCCGCCGAGAGCATGCGACGCCTGCATGGAACATGGTCGATCGAGCACGCACGGTGCCTCGACACGCTGGGCACGATCCGCATGGCGCAGGGCCGCTATCCCGAGGCGGAGGAGGTCTATCGCCATGCGGTGGAGATCCGCGAAAGGTCGCTGCCGGGGGATGATCCCCACGTCGGCTCGGGACTCAACAATCTGGCGGAGGTCTGCCGACTCACGGGCAAGCTGGACGAGGCCGGTCAGCTGTACGAGCGAGCGATCGCGATCCAGGAGGCCGCCCTTGGGCCCGATGCGTCCACGGTGGCCCAGGCCGTGAACAACCTGGCCATTCTTCGCGTGAACCAGGGGCGCTTCGCGGACGCCGAACGGCTCTTCCAGCGTGCGCTGGATTCCCGGCGAAGGACCCTGGGCCCCGACCATCCCAAGACGGCCTCGGCACTCAGCAATCTCGGTGGGCTGCACGATGTCATGGAGCAACCCGAACGGGCACGACCGCTGTACGAGCAGGCCCTGGCGATCCGGATCAAGGTGCTCGGGGATCGGCATCCCCATGTCGCCGACTCGCTGAACAACCTGGGCTCCTGCGAACGCAACCTGGGGCGACCTCGGGAGGCGGCCGATCGGTTCCGGCAGGCGCTGGCCATCTGGGAATCGGTGCTGGGTCCCGATCATCCCGACGTGGCCATCGCCCTGGAGAACCTGGCGGATGCCACCCGCGAACTGGGTCAGCGCGACGAGGCCGAGAGGCTGGTGACGCGCGCCATCGACATCCACCGACGAAGCGGTGGACCGGAGAGCCTGGACACCGCCTCGTGCCTGTGCCTGCTGGCCGAGCTCAGGCTGGATGCGGGTGATCCCGCTGGCGCTCGCACCCTGCTTCTGCAGGCGCAGTCGCTGCAGGAGAAGGGCCTGGGTGCGGAGCATCCGGATCTGGCCCGAACGCTGCATCTGCTGGCCCAGGCGTGGCTGCGCCAGGACCAGCCAGCGCAGGCGCTGCCGCTGGAGACGCGTGCCATCGCCATCACGGAGAAGGCGCACGGAAGCGAATTCGATCCCCTGGCCGATGCGCTGACCACTCTGGCGGAGATCGAGTCGGCCCTGGGGCACGGGGACCAGGCCACGCGCGCCCGCGAGCGTGCCGAGTCGATCCGTCGCAGGGCCACGCGGCCCGCAGCCAGTCGCTAGCGGCGGACCGGGGCGGCCGGGCCCACAGGTCCATCGCCGAAGGAGGCGATCAGGTCCGGGCCGATGCCGCCCACCGTGGCGCACCCCGCCAGCGCCATGGCCAGCCTGAACTCGTCCATCAGGATTCGGAGCACCCGCTCCACACCGGTCGCACCGTCGGCCGCCAGCCCCCACAGCACTGGGCGACCCACCTGCACCGCGGCGGCACCCAGCGCCAACGCTCGAAGGATGTCGGTGCCGCGGCGGATGCCTCCATCGACGATCACCGGCACGCGTCCGGCCACCGCGGCCACCACCTCGGGCAGGGCCCATGCCGTGGGCAGCGCGCCATCCAGCTGGCGGCCCCCGTGATTGCTGACCACCACGCCGGCGGCACCGTGATCGATGGCGCGACAGGCATCATCACCGCGAAGCACGCCCTTCACCAGGATCGGCACGCCCACCGCGGATCGCAGCATCTCCAGATCGCGCCAGGTCAGACCCGCATCGATCGTCCAGCCGAGTGCCTCGCCGATGCCCCGACCCGCATGCCCGGTCGGCATGCCCGGCCGTTCAAGGTTGGCCATCCGCATCCCTTCCGGCACCCGGAAACCGTTCCGAATGTCTCGCTCCCGCACCCCCCAGAGGGGCGTGTCCACCGTGAGCATCAGCGCCCGACATCCCGCGGCCTGCGCTCGCTGGGCCAATGCACGGGTGAACCCGCGATCCTGGCTCATGTAGATCTGCATCCACAGCGGTGCCGTGGCGGCCGCGGCCACGTCCTCCACGGTGCAGGTGCTCAGACTGCTGAGGACCATGGGCACCCCCGCCGCGCCGGCGCCCCTCGCCGTGGCCACCTCACCCTGCTCGTGCGCCATGCGATGCAGCGCCGTGGGCGCCACGAGCAGCGGTGCCGGCATGCGGCAGCCCAGAAGTTCCGTGGAGGAATCCCTTGCGGACACGTCCACCGCGCACCTCGGACGAAGCCACAGACCGGACCAGGCGGCACGGTTCGCCACCACGGTGGTCTCGCCCCAGGCGCCGCTGCGGTAGTAGTCCCGGGCCACGGGGTCCAGCCGGGCAGCGGCCACCGGCTCGAAGTCCTCCACGCTCAGCGG
>RFOC01000054.1 GCA_009926815.1 Planctomycetota bacterium | reverse complement strand
ATAGCCCGCCCCCGCGAACCCCTCAAGCCCGCTACCGTGCCCGCATGCGGCCCCTGCTGCTCTGCCCAACCGAGTTCGAAGCCTCCCGCCTGAGGCGTGCGGCGGCGGCCGTCGACGCCGAACTGCACGTGATCGGCGTGGGTCCCGGCTGCGAGGCCACCGTGCGATCGCATGCAAGCCCCGACTCCCGCGGCAGGGTCGCCTTGCTCGCGGGCATCGCCGGGGCGATCGACGACGCAGCCCGCATGGGCATGGCCTTCATGGCGGATCGGGTCATCGACGAGCTTGGCCAGGTCCATCATCCCACCCTGCCCTGCGTGGGATCTCGCCTTCCCCTGTGCTGCTCACGGGTGGTCGTGGTGGGCCGGGGAGCGAGGAGCGCGTGCGCCAACATGACCGGGGCCGCCATGGTGGACATGGAGTCGGGGCCGTTCGCCCGCGTCGCCAGCGGCTGCGGCTGGCGCTGGGGCGTGCTTCGCGGCATCAGCGATGACGCGTCCATCGAGTTGCCGGAGGAAGTGATGCGCTGGCTGCGACCCGACGGCGGCACCAACTGGCTGCCTCTGGCGGCCGACCTGATCACCAAGCCGCGCCTCTGGTCGCCGGTCCGGCGGATGGTGGAGAAGGCCTCGCTCGCCATGCGAAGCGTCTCCGCGGCGCTTCCCCCGCTGCTGGGTCGCGCATGAGCGAGGGGATCACGCTGGTCTACGGAGGCACCTTCGATCCACCGCACGCGCAGCACGTGCGCATGGCATCGCTGGCCGCCGACGCGGTCGGTGCCACCCGGATCCGGGTGATCCCGGCCGGCGTGAATCCGCAGCGGACCGACGAGCCACCGTCGCCCGCCGAGCACCGGCTGGCGATGGTCCGCCTCGCCTTCGCGGACGAGCCCCGGGCGCTGATCGATGACCGCGAGATCCGTCGCGGCGGTCCGAGCTTCACCGTGGACACGCTGGAAGCGCTGGCGATCGAGCACCCCGGAGCGTCGATGCGCCTGCTGATCGGCGGCGACCAGGCCCTGAACTTCCACTCGTGGCGTCAGCCCGATCGGATCGTGGCGCTGGCCGAACCCGTGGTGGTGCCGCGCGCGCCCCTGGACGCGCAGGCCCTGATCCATGAACTCCGTCAGCGTCTGGGCGCGGCGGCCGGCCCCTGGCTTGCGCGGCTGCTGCCGCTGGCGCCGCAGCCGCACGCGAGCACGAGGCTGCGCGAAGCGCTGTCGCGAGGCGAGCGACCGGATGCCGCGGACCTCGCCCCCGCCGTGACCGACTACGCGATTCGCAATCGCCTCTACCGCCGCGACTGACTCACCACGGCTCCTCGAAGAGCAGGTGCACGCCCGGCGCACGGCCTCGGATGGGCAGGTCCGCCAGCTCCTCGGGTCGCTCGTCGAAGGCGACGCGATCGAGCGTGTAGAAGCTGCGGAAGATCCAGCGGCCCTCGCGAGCCAGTCTCTCCGCCGCGATCTGCTGCACCTCGACCACGCTGCCCGCCGTGGCCCACAGGGTCACGTAGGCGCCGCCGTGATCCGGGTGATGGGCATCGCCGCAGAGGGCGATGCCGTACCAGAGCGTGTTGCCCAGCGGACGACCCGCCTCGTCCAGGTTGGTCTCGGGATCGATGTCCAGCTCCAGATCCCACCGCTCACGCAGCTGCAGCAGCACCTCGTCCAGATCGGGACTCTCCTCGTCCTCGATCTGGAGCACCTCGCGCACCTGCGAGGGGGGCGTGCTCTCGTCCAGGTCCTCGGGCCATGTCTCCTCCACCTCGCGGAGCGAGTGGCGGCGGAGCATGCGCTCCACCTGGGTCTTGAGTTCCTCGGGCACATGGATGAGCAGGCCCTTCCAGCTGTCCAGGAAGATCTCCACGAACGGCTCGTCGGCGTTCGCGCCCACGCCGATGCTGGCATCCTCCAGGATCACCGGCTCGAACGCGTCCCACGTGTCCAGGAAGTCGTCGAACGCGATGGGCTGGCGCGCCAGATAGGTGTCCTGGCTGCGGTACGCGTCGCGGCTTCCCACCTCGACGATCGGCGAGACCTCGTCCGGCAGCAGGCCAAAGGCCTCGCGCACCAGTCCGACCATGCGGTCGTGGCTGGCCACCACGTGGAAGCTCCAGCCGTCGGGCTCGCCATCCTCGCCCTCGTGGAACTCGAGCGTGTAGCCTTGGTTGGGCGCGGGCAGGTTCAGGGGCTCGATGCCCAGCGGCAGCGCGAAGGAACCGATGACTGCCCGCTTGAGATCCGTTCGAAGCTTGTAGTTGCGCATGGCTGGGGAACCCGTGAGGCTCGATGGTAGCCGCGCGGCCCCTGAATCCCTAGCGCTTCCCCGCCGGGTTTCGAGGGGCTTCGGGCCGGTGGGCCCGAGGTCAGTCCCCCAGATAGGCCTCCTGCACGCGACGGTCCTGCAGCAGCTCCGCCCCGGTGCCCGACAGCGTGATGCGGCCGGTCTCCATCACGTAGGCCCGGTCGGAGAGGCGAAGCGCAGCGCGGGCGTTCTGCTCGACCAGCAGGATCGTCATCCCCTGGTCCCGGAGCCGCTTCACGGCATCGAAGATGCGGGTCACGAGGATCGGGGCGATGCCCATGCTGGGCTCGTCCATCATCAGCAGCCTGGGCTCGCTCATCATGGCGCGGCCGATCGCCAGCATCTGCTGCTCGCCTCCCGAGAGCGTGCCGCCCTGCTGCCGCTCGCGGTCGCGGAGGATCGGGAAGAGTTCTCGAACGTGGTGAAGATCCCTCGCGATGGCGGCGGCATCGCCACGGCGATAGGCCCCCATCTCCAGGTTCTCGAGCACGGTCAGCCGCGGGAAGATGCGGCGACCCTCGGGCACATGCGCCAGGCCCGCGGCGACCACGTCATGCGCGGGCATGGCCAGCAGATCGCGACCCGCGAAGCGCAGCGAGCCGGAACGTGCGGCCAGGATCCGGGAAATGCAGCGCAGCGTGCTGCTCTTGCCGGCACCGTTCGCGCCGATCAGGCTCACGATCTCGCCCTGACGGACCTCCAGCGCGACGTCATGCAGCACGTCCACCGGGCCATAGCCGGCACAGAGCCCATGCACCCTCAGCAGCGGCTCGGCGCTCACCCGAGTTCCTCCTTGCCCAGATACGCCTCGATGCACGCGGGATCGCTGCGGATCTGCTCGGGCGTGCCTTCGGCGATGCGCTTGCCGAAGTTGAGCACGCAGATCCGGTCGCTGACGCCCATGACCACCCGCATGTGATGCTCGATCAGCAGCACCGTCACGCCGCGCTCGCGGATCTGTCGGATGAGTCCCGTGAGCGCCACGGTCTCGGTCGGATTCATGCCCGCGGCCGGTTCGTCCAGCAGCAGCAGCCGGGGCGAACTGGCCAGCGCGCGGGCGATCTCCAGCCTCCGCTGCAGGCCGTAGGGCAGGTTGCGGGCGGCATCGGGGGCCCGGGATTCCAGCCCCACGAAGCGAAGCAGCTCCATCGCCCGGTCGCGGCTGCGATGACGCTCGCCGAAGAAGGATGGCAGCCGCAGCAGGTTCTCCAGGAAGCCGGTCCGAAGCCGCGCGTGCATGCCCACCAGCACGTTCTCGAGCACGCTCAACTCGCCGAACAGTCGGATGTTCTGGAAGGTCCTTGCAATGCCCGCTCGCTGCACCACGTCGGGCGTGCGCCGCCGGCGCAGCCACAGGACGAAGGCCGCCCCCCCACCCACCAGGGCGCCGATCAGCGCGGGCAGCCATGTCCATGCCGCGCCCGCCTCGCGAAGCACCGGGCCGGCGCAGGACAGGGCCTTGCCCCATGCGAAGGGCTCGCCGTAGGCGTAGTTCGCGACCACCACGGCCTTCCAGAGCGACAGGATGTTCACCGCCAGCGATGACGCGATGGCCGACACGACCGCGGTGCCCAGCACCCGCAGCGCCAGCCTGGGCCCCACGCGCTTGCGGATGACGGAGCCCTCGAAACGCACCTCGCCCGCGCTGGGCTGGTAGACGCCGGTGATCGCGTTGAACAGCGTGGTCTTGCCCGCGCCGTTCGGGCCGATGACCGCGTACACCTGTCCCGGCTCCACGCGGAAGGAGACGTCCTCGTTGGCCACCAGGCCCCCGAACCGCATGGTGACGCGATCCACCTCGAGGATGGGCGCCATCACCGCCCGCCTCCCACCCGGCCAAGACGGGCCGGGAGCAGGCCCTCGGGCCGCACCCGCATCATCACCATGAGCACCACGCCGAACACGAGATACTTCCAGTTGTTCGGGCTGCCCAGCACGTTGCTCGGATCGACCACGCCCCTGGCCTGCAGCCAGGCGGCCAGCTTGGGCAACGCGATGTTGGCCACACCGATCATGGCCAGCGAACCCACCAGCACGCCATCGATCGATCCCATGCCGCCCACGATCACGATGCACAGGGCCAGGATGCTCACCTGGAAGTCGTAGTTCCCCGGCTCACCGGTGCTGGCGTACAGACTGGCCCACAGACCCCCCGCCATCGCGGCGAGGGCCGCCCCGGTGGCGAACGCGTACATCTTTGCGGGAATGGGGGCGATCCCCATGCAGCTGGCGGCCAGCTCGTCCTCCCGAACGGCCAGCCACGCCCGGCCCGTCCGGCTGCGCTCGAGGTTTCGGCACGCCATCACCGCGAGCACAAGCAGGCCCAGGAAGAGCCAGTACCAGGGCCCCTCCTCGCTTCCCAGTTCGCCCACGCCGGGCAGCACCGGCGGCGGCAGCGGATTGATGCCCTGGGTGCCCTTGGTGATCGCGTCCATGTTCTTCATGACGTCCTGGACGATCTCGCCGAAGCCGAGCGTGACGATGGCCAGGTAGTCGCCCCGCAGCCCCAGCGTGGGCGCACCGAGCAGGAACCCGGCCACGGCGCCCACCACCACCGTGAGCACCATCGCCGGCCAGAACCCGAGCTGGAAGGGGTAGATGTCGCAGGTCCCGATGGCGAAGGCGTAGGCCCCGATCGCCATGAAGGCCGCCATGCCCAGGTGCAGGAGACCCGTGAAACCGGTGACCACGTTCAGGCCCAGGCCCAGCAGCGCGAACACCAGCACGCCGCGCATGGGATCCACCAGGCCCAGGCCCAGCGGCCTGTCCAGCAGCCCCAGCAGCACCGCGCCGCCGAGCAGGATCCACGAGGGCGAGAGGGACCTGCCGCGAATCACACCTTGTCCCTCAGCTTCGCCCCCAGCAGGCCGCTGGGACGGAACACGAGCGTGGCGATCAGGATGGCGAACACCACCGAGTTGGTCCATCGCGCCTCGATGTAGCCGTCACTGATCGCGCGAGCCACGCCGATGAGCAGTCCACCCACCACCGCGCCCGGCATGCTGCCGATCCCTCCGAGCACGGCCGCGGTGAAGGCGTCCATGCCCGTGCGGTAGCCCATCTGGAAACTGATCGTGTTGTTGTAGAGCGCATAGATCACGCTCGCGAAACCGCCGAGCGCACCACCGATCAGGAACGCCGCGCCGATCACGCGATCCACGTCGATGCCCATGAGCGAGGCGGCGGTGGGATTCTGCGCCACCGCCCGCATGGCCTTGCCCAGACGCGTGCATCGGACAAGCCCGGTCAGCGCGACCATCAGGGGCAGCGTGACGCACCAGACCAGCAGGTCGCTGGTGGTGAAGTTCAGTTCCCGCGACTTCACGAGCACCGCAAGGGCGACCCGAGGCGCCCAGGTGAGCCACCAGACCGACGGATCGTTCCAGGACGGGCTGGACCGCAGAAACGCCTCCGCGGAAACCCAGCTGTCCCAGGCGTCGGGCAGCAGGCTGCTGTCAGGCACCATCGCCGGGAAATCCTTCGGTGCCGCGGCCGCCACGCCGCCACCGAACACCTCCATGGGCAGGCCGCCCCAGAACAGGGCCAGGTTCACCAGCACGAAGCTGCAGCCGATGGCGCTGACCAGCAACGTGAGCTTGGGCGCCGAGCGGAGCGGCCGGTACACCACTCGGTCGATCGACCAGTTGAAGAGGGCGCAGAAGGCCGCCGCGCCCGCGAGCAGGAGCACCACCCCAGCCATGCCCGCGACGCCGGACCAGGCCTCCATGCCCAGGGCACCCACGAGCATCAGGGCGAAGAACGCGCCGAGCGTGCAGAGGTCGCCGTGCGCGAAGTTGATGAGCTCGATGATCCCGTACACCATCGTGTATCCGATGGCGATCAACGCGATGATCATGCCGTTGGAGAGCCCCGTGACGATCTGCTGTCCCAGCACACCGCTGGCCGCCTCGGCGGTCGCCGGTTCGGCCTGAAGCGCCGCGGCCACGGCCAACGGCGTCAGGGTGGCCAGGTGTGCGATCGCGTGCACGGTTCAGCCTGCGGCCAGCCTCACTGCCCCAGGACCTTGACGAACTTGAACTTGCCGCCCTCGACCGACTGCCCGCTCATGATCCGGCTGGTGGTGTCGCCGTTCTCGTCGAAACTCCACGTGCCCAGCGCACCCTCGAAGTCCCGGGTGGATCGAACCGCCTCGAGCACGCCCTCGCGGGTCTTGGCCTTCGCCCGCTTCACCGCGTCCAGGAGCACCCGCCCCGCCTCGTAGCCGTAGAGCGCATACGCCTCGGGCTCCACGCGGTATCGGGCGATGTAGGCCTCGCGGAACTTCGCGCCGCGCCCCTGGAGCTGGTTGGCGGGCAGGCCACCGAAGGTGATGAACGTGCGCCCCTCCAGGTTCTCGGCACCCGCGGCCAGGATGAAGGCCTCCTCGAAGCATCCGTCGGGCACCATGTACTTCGAGGTCACGCCCGCGGAACGGAGATCCTTCGCGATCTGCCCGGCATTGGTCTGCGTGGTGCCGCCGTAGTAGACCAGGTCGGCGCCGGACGCCTTGATCTTGTTCGCGAGCGCCTTGTAGTTGCTCGCCTTGGGATCGATGCCCTCGCGGCCCAGCACCCTGAGCCCCAGCTCCTTCGCCCGCTTCTCGAACACGTCGGCGATGCCCTTGCCGTACAGCTCGCGGTCATCGAGCAGGTAGACGGAGGTGCAGCCGAGCTCCTTGGCCCACTCGGCCGCGACCCGGCCCTGCAGGTCGTCGGTGGGCACCACGCGGAAGTAGTTGATCTTGCCGCTGGGGCGGTAGATGCGCGGTTCGTTCGCCTCTCCCATGCCCGGCTTGGTCAGCCCGGGATAGGTGTTCCCCGGACTGATCATGACCAGCCCCGCCTTGTTGAGGATGGGCATGCTGATCTTGCTCGCGCCAGAGTTGTAGGTGCCGATGTACCCGATCACGCTCTCGTCACGCACCGCCCGGTTGGCGTTCTGGGCCTCCACGGCTGGATCCCAGTTGCCCCGCTGCGGGCTGGCGTCATCCATGTCCTCGTACTCGATCTTCATGCCATCGATCTGTCCGCCCACCTCGTCGATGGCCATCTTGATGCCGTTCACCATGCTCGTGGTCTGGGCGTTCGCGCTGCCCGTGCGGGGCAGGCTGCTGACGATCTTCAGCGTGCCCGTCTGGGCGAGGGCCACGGAGGCCAGTGCGAGCGAGGCCAGCAGCGGGAGCGTTCGGTTCTTCATGGTGGTCCTGTGGTGCGGATCGGGCCGGAGGAGCCCTTGCCGTGCGGCGAATATAGGGGCTTCCGACGCCCGAGGTCGGCCCGCCGCGGCTCAGGGCTGGGACGAAGCCACGGGATTCAGCCCCGACATCAGCCGCAGGATCGCGACCGCGGCCTCCTCGTCGGGCCGATGCCCCTGGTACGGCTGCAGCACGCGCCTCAGGGCCGCCTGGGCCGCCTTCATCCGGGCCTGATCCGACAGCAGCTCGTCGGCCGCCTCGAACACCGGCTCGGCGCCACCGGCGTGCGGCACGAACTCGGGCACGATGCGCGACCCCGCCAGGATGTTGGGCAGCAGCCGGTTCGGCGTGGTGAGCAGCACCTTCGACCCCAGCCAGGAGAGCAGCGAGACCTTGTAGACGCCCACCATGGGCTTGGCGTGGCGCGTCAGGTCCAGGCTGACCGTGCCGCTCACGCAGAGCGCCAGGTCGCTCCACGCGATGGCGGCATCGAGGTCACCCGTGACCAGATGCAGGCCGGAGGGCACCGACCCGCCCAGCATGCCACGGATCATCTCCAGCAGTTCCTGATTGGCCGCCACCATCAGCGCGAGCAGGCCACGGCGACGCGACTGCAGTTCGGCGAGGGATCGAAGCAGGAGTGGCAGGTTGCGGCGCACCTCGCTCGAGCGGCTCCCGGGCAGCAGCAGCAGTCGCGGCGAACCCGGCGGAAGGGTCGCGGCCTTCGCCTGCACCGCGGCGGCGTCGAGCGGGCGATTGATGACCGGGTGACCGATGAACCTCGCCGGAACGCCGCGGGCACGGAACCAGGCCTCCTCGAAGGGAAGCAGGCAGAGCACGCCATCGGTGCACCGACGCAACTTGCCCAGCCGCCACGGCCCCCAAGCCCAGAGCTGCGGTGCCACCAGGTGGCAGACGCGCACGCCGCGACGCCGCAACCGCTTCGCCACCGGGAAGTTGGCCGCGGGCGAATCCACCGGCACGTGCACATGCACCTTGTGCGCGCGGCTCCACTGCTCGATGGCGGCGGCATGACGCCGCACCGCCCCGACCCGCGAGATCGCCGAGAGCCCCATGGCCCCGTCGTCGGCGCTCCGCTCGATCACGCGGGCCCCGGCCGCCTGCAGTTTCGGACCGCCCCACGCCACCACCGCCACCTCGGGCGCCATGCGGCGGATGGCCTCCACCACGGGTGCCGCGTGCGCGTCGCCCGAGGGCTCGAACGCCGTGAAGAGCACGGTGCCCCTGAGTTCGCGGAAGTCGCCGTCCCTGGCTGGCTCCATGCGGCGGAAGGTAGCCGAGCGGCCCGAAGGGGCCCTGCCGCTACCATCCGCCCCCTTCGGAGAACCCCATGCTCAAGCGCTCCCACACCTGCGGCGCCCCCCGCGCCGAACATGCCGGCCAGACCATCACCCTCTGCGGATGGGTCAACACCTACCGTGACCAGGGCAAGGGGCTCGTGTTCATCGACCTGCGCGACCGCGAGGGACTGTGCCAGGTGGTCTTCGACCTGGAGGACGTTCCCGCCGACGTGGTGACCGCGGCCCGCGGACTTCGCCGCGAGGACTGCATCGCCGTGAAGGGCACGCTGCGCAAGCGCGCCGGCGACGCCAACCCCCGCCTGGCCACGGGCGAGGTCGAGCTGCTGGCGAAGGAGATCGAGGTCTTCAACAAGGCCCAGGACCTGCCCATCCTGCCGGATGAGCACGAGGCCGGGAAGATCAACGAGGAGACCCGCCTGAAGTGGCGATGGATCGACCTGCGTCGGCCGCGCATGCAGCAGATCCTGCGCACGCGCCACAAGGTCGCCAAGCTCACCCGCGACTACTTCGGCGCCAACGGCTTCATCGAGGTCGAGACGCCCCTGCTCATCAAGAGCACCCCGGAAGGTGCCCGTGACTTCATCGTGCCGGCCCGCCTGCACCCGGGCCAGTGGTACGCCCTGCCCCAGAGCCCGCAGCTCTTCAAGCAGATCCTCATGGTGGCCGGCTGCGAGCGCTACCTGCAGATCTGCCGCTGCCTGCGAGACGAGGACCCGCGCGCCGACCGCCAGGCCGAGTTCACGCAGATCGACCTCGAGATGAGCTTCGTGGATCGCGAGGACGTGATGCAGGTGATGGGCGAGTTCGCCCGCGCCGTGTGGAAGGAGATCCTCGGCTACGACATCGGCACCATCGAGCGCATGACCTGGCAGGACGCCATGGAGCGGTTTGGCATCGACCGACCCGACCTGCGGTTCGGTCTCGAGATCCGCGACATCAGCGACGCCGTGCGCAGCAGCGACTTCCAGGTCTTCCAGCAGGCCCTCGCGAAGAAGCGGGCCGGGCGCGACGGCGTGGTGAAGTGCATCCGCGTGCCGGGTGGCGCGGAGAAGCTCACGCGCAAGATGACCGACGGCTACACCGAGTTCGCCAAGCAGTTCAAGGTGGGCGGCGTTGCGGTCACCAAGGTCGGCCCCAACGGCTTCGACACCGGCGTGGCGAAGCACCTGGAGCCCTTCCGCGCGGAGCTGACCAAGCGCTTGGGCCTGGAGGTGGGCGACACGCTGCTGATCGTGGCCGATCATTGGGACACGGCCACCAAGGCCCTGGGCGAGCTGCGCCTGAAGGTGGGCCGCGACCTGGGCCTGATCGACGACAGCAAGTGGAAGTTCCTCTGGGTGGTCGACTTCCCCATGTTCGACTGGGACGACGAGGGCAAGCGATGGGTGGCCATGCACCACCCCTTCACCAGCCCCAATCCCGACCAGTTCCATCTGCTCGAGAGCGACCCCGGCCGCTGCGTGAGCGCCGGCTACGACCTGGTGGTGAACGGCAGCGAGATCGCCGGCGGCAGCATCCGCATCCACCGCATGGACGTGCAGGAGAAGGTCTTCAAGCTCATCGGCCTCACGCAGGCCGAGGCGGAGCTGAAGTTCGGCTTCCTGCTGAACGCGCTGCGCCACGGCGCGCCGCCGCACGGCGGCATCGCGTTCGGCCTCGATCGCCTGGTCATGCACCTGGTGGGCACGGACAACATCCGCGACGTGATCGCCTTCCCGAAGACCCAGTCCGGCGCCGATCTCATGATCGAGGCCCCGGGCCCGATCGACGAGCAGCAGATCACCGACTGCGGCATGAAGATGACGCTGAT
>RFOC01000053.1 GCA_009926815.1 Planctomycetota bacterium | reverse complement strand
CTGCCCTGCACCACCGTGTTGATGGCCATGCGCTCGCCCAGCGCCCGCTCGTTGGGATTGCGCGAGTGCACCTGCGGAATGGGTCGCCTCCGCCCCAGGATGGTGGCCACGAAGCCGTCCGCCTTCGCCCGCGCCACGCACGCCTGCAGGAACGACTCGATGCGGCTGAACCGCCTCTTGTAGTCCTCGATGATCCGCGTGGCCCGCGCCACATCCGCCTCGGGCCCCAGACGCCGGGCCAGGCCCCACGGCGTGATGCCGTAGACGATGCCGAAGTTCACCATCTTGGCGGCGCTGCGCTGCTCGTCGGTGACGGCCTCGGGCTTCACGCCGAAGGTCTCCGCCGCCACGGCCCGGTGGATGTCCTCGCCGCGCCGGAACGCCTCGCCCAGGGCCGGGTCACCGCTCAGGTGCGCCAGCAGCCGAAGCTCGATCTGCGAATAGTCGGCACTGGCGAACACGAAGCCCTTCTCCGGCCTGAACGCCTTGCGGATCTCGCGTCCCTCGCCGGTGCGGATGGGAATGTTCTGCAGGTTGGGATCGCTGCTCGAGAGCCGTCCGGTGGCGGCCCCCAGCTGGTGGAAGCTGGCATGCACCCGGCCGTCCGCGGGGTCGATCGCCTCCTTCAGGCCCACCAGGTAGGTGCCCACCAGCTTGCTCAGCTGCCGGTGCTCCAGCAGCAGCGATGGCACCGGCGTGGTCACCGCGGGGTCGGCGGAGAGCTTCTCCAGCACCTCCATGTCGGTGCTGGCGCCGGTCTTGGTGCGCTTCACGATCTTCAGGCCAAGGCCCGGCACGGCACCATCCGGCGGATTGAACAGCACCTCGGCCAGCTGCCTGGGTGAATCCAGGTTGAAGGCACGCGGACTGGCGGCGATCACCTTCTCGCGGATCGTCTCGAGGCGGCGTTCGAGACCTTCCCGCTGGCGGTCCAGTTCATCCGCCTCCACGCGGATGCCCCACCGCTCCATGCGGGCGATCACGCCGACCAGCGGCAGCTCCACATCCGCCAGCAGGCCCGCCAGCCCCTGACGATCCAGCTGCGGCCGGAAGTGCTGGTGCAGCCGAAGCGCCATGTCGGCGTCCTCGGCGGCGTAGGTGGTGGCGGCATCCAGGTCCGCCTGGTCGAATCGCCGCTGGCTGGCCCCGCTGCCGATCAGGCTGTCGATGGGAATGTTGCGGTGGCCCAGCAGCGCCTCGCTCAGGGCATCGAGCCCATGACCCACGCGAGCCGCATCGGCCAGGTGACTGGAGAGCAGCGTGTCATCCACCAGCCCCTGCACCTGCACGCCGTGGCGGGCCAGCACGATCAGGTCGTACTTGGCGTTGTGCGCGGTCTTGGGCACCGCGGGGTCCTCCAGCAGCGGCTGCACCAGCGGCTGCACCTGCGTCCAGTCCAGATGCCGATCCGGCTGCGGGCTGCGGATGGGGATGTAGACACCCGCGTGCGGCTCGAACGCCAGCGAGAGCCCCACGAGCCCGGCCCGCGTGGGCGCCAGGGCATCCGTCTCCGTGTCGAACGCCAGCGTGGCCCCGCCATGCACCGCCTTGCGAGCCGCGGCCACGAAGGCCTCGATCTCCCGCCTGGTGCCCAGCATGCGGTAGGTGCCATCCGCACTGCTCACCGCTGCGGCGGGCTCCTCGACGGGCGCATCGAACAGCGAGGGCCCATCGGAGGGCTTCTTCGCGGCTGGGGGCTTGGCCGGGGCGGCAGGCGCAGCGGGCACGGCCGCCTTCACGCCCATGAGTTCGGCCAGGTCGTCGCGGTGCCGATGGAAGCCCAGCTGGTGCAGCAGTTCCAGAACGGCGGCGGTGTCGACCTGGGCAAGATCCAGCTCGCGATCCTCCACCCCCGCCTCCACGGGGCAGTCCTCCTTCAGGCTGACCAGCTGGCGTCCAAGGCCGAAGCCCTCGCGAGCCTCCTGAATGGCCGCCTTCTTGGCCGGCGTGAGCTCGGCCACATGGTCGAGCACGCCCTGCAGCGAGCCGTACTTGGTGATGAGCGCGGCGGCGGTCTTGGGCCCGATGCCCTTCGCCCCAGGCACGTTGTCCACGGGATCGCCCATGAGCGTGAGCATGTCCACCACCTGCTCGGGACGGATGCCCTTGGCTTCCCAGAGCGTGGCGTGGCCGCGTCCATCTCCACGCCGGTCTGCCCATCCACCAGCCGCGTGTGCTCATCGAGCACCTGCCCCAGGTCCTTGTCGCGGCTCAGGATGCGGATCTGCCGCGTGGGGTGCTGGCGCCGAACGCGTCGCACCAGCGTGGCGATGGCGTCATCCGCCTCCACGCGAGGCACCGCCACCACCGGAATGCCCAGCAGCCGGCAGAGTTCCACGCACCGCTCCACCTGGGGACCGAAGTCCTGCGGCGCGGGCTCGCGATGGGCCTTGTACTCGGGGTAGAGGTCGCTGCGGAAGGTGCCGCGATCGCCGGCGGCATCGATCACCAGCACCAACCGGCCGGGCTTCCGCTCGCGCAGCAGCTTCAGCAGCAGTCCCGTGAAGCCGAACACCATGTGCGTGGGTTCGTTGGTGATGGGGCTGCGCATGCCCGGCCGCAGCGCGTGATAGGCGCGGAAGAACTGCGCGTGGCCATCGATGATCCAGAGCTCGTCCGCGCGGCTCACGAGCCCGATCCAGCGGTCTTCGCGTGCAGGGCCTCCAGCGTGGCCCGCTCGGCGGGGTGCAGCGTCTCGCCGCGACGCTTCAGCACGATCTCCGCCGTGGCCAGGAAGCGGTCCAGCCGGTGCACCTTCTGGCCCTCGTCGGTCAGCCAGGCGAATCGCGGCGTGCAGGCCGGTGGCGGCACGCTGCAGGCGATCATGGCCCCGGTGCCCACCGTGGTGCCGGTCATGATGCGGGTGCCGATGGCGGTCTTCACGTGGTCGCCCAGGATGCAGCCCATGAACTGCCTTCCGGTGCGCTCCAGCGGCGAGCCCGCATCCACCCGCATGCTCACCTCGCCGTAGGTGTTCAGCAGGTTGCTGTTCACCGTGCCGGCGCCCAGGTTCACCCATCGGCCCACGATGGAGTCGCCCAGGTGCCCATCATGCGCCTTGTTGGAATCGCCATGGAAGATGGTGCCGCCCACCTCGCCCGCCGCGCGGCAGCGCGGTCCGAACACGGTGCGAGGCTTCAGCAGCGCGTGCGGGGCCACCTGCGTGCCCGGCCCCACGTACACCGGTCCCTGCAGCACGGCGTGCGCGCCGATCACCGCCTCGCGGTCGATCACCACCGGTCCGCCGCGACTGTCGAGCACGGCGAAGGCGTCCACGCGCGCGGAGGCGTGCACGAACACCGCGTCACCCTCGAAGGCGATGGGTCGCGTGCGCTTGCCGGTCCACCGCATGGCCCACGACTTGCCCTTCTCGTTCCGCCAGGCCGCCACCTGCGAGGGCTTGGCCAGTTCGCCCTCCCACTTCCACCGGGCCCGCAGGGCCTCGGCATCCTGCGCCAGCCGCCGCTCGAAGGCTTCGTTGGCCAGCAGGTCCCACGGACGCCGAAGCACGCAGGGCGTGGCCGCGGGCGACTTCCTGAGCGAGGGCTCGCGGCCGGACAGCCAGGCCGAGGCCTGCTCGCGATCCACGCAGGCGGCAAGCGTGCAGCCATCGATCGGGTCCGTCAGGGCCTCGCCCTGGGCCAGTTTCGCGGCCTCGGCGGGCACCTCGAGCAGGCGGCCGTTGAGCAGCAGGAATCGGCTTCCCTTGGGCAGCGCGTTCACCGGCAGCGTGGTGCGACCGCGGAGCGGGGCCTCGCGGTCGGCGGGCACGAACAGCCCCGCCGCCTGCAGCCGCTCCAGCCCGGTGAAGGCGCCGCTTCGCACCTCCGCGGCGATCCGGAGGTCCGTCAGCGGACCAAGCGAACCCCCACCATCCTCGAAGACGATCCGGGTGACGCCCATGGCGGCGGAGGGTACCCGCCGCAGGCCCCGCGGTTCAGCGGCGCCGGCGCGAGGCCGGGAAGCCCCAGTGATCGAAGGTGCGGCCAAGCAGCCACGAGACGGGAATGGCCAGGATGCCCGAGGCCAGTGCATCGAGCGCCTGATGGCCCAGTTCGGCGGCGGAGTTGCCCACCCAGGGCACCGTCGCATCGGGCCAGAGGCCTCGGACGATCCACAGGGCCGTCCACACCAGGCTGGCACCCAGCAGCAGCAGGAAGGTGCCCGCACTCGAGGCGACCATGCTCCGCCGCATCACCTCGGATCGAAGCGAGAGGATGGCGGCGGCTCCGAAGGTGAAGCCCAGCGCATGCGGTCCCGGCACGAAGCCCAGCGCGTCCCCCACGGCCACGGGGCTGGAGAAGTCCAGCAGCAGGCCCAGCAGCCAGCACCCCCACCAGGCACGCCTGCGATCCGCGTGCAGCGCCACGAACGCCGCCACGCAGCCCACCAGCGACGGCGTGGTCCCCGCGAATCGCAGCACCGGCATGAACGAGGCGTCCAGCGTCAGGGCGGCCGCGGCGGCCAGCGTGAAGGCGGCCCAGTTCATTCGGACGCCTCCACCTTCAGGGTCACCTCGCGCAGCCGCTCCGCCTCCAGGCCACCGCCGAGCTCGATGACCATGCGGAGCGGGTTCCGGTCGCTCGCTCGGATGGAGCGGACCACGCCCAGTCGCATGCCCCGCGCCGAGGGCTTCCACGTGGCATCGTTCAGGCGAACCACGTCACCTTCGCGCACCTTGCCCGAGGTCTCCACCTCGCCCACCAGCACCCCGCGAGGATCGGGCCGCAGTTGCGCCTGCGCACTCTCCGCGGGCGGCGCCTCGGGCCGGTCCGCCGGGGCGATGTAGACATCCAGTCGGCCGGTGCTTGGATCTCCCAGCGGCGCCAGCCAGCACGAGGCCTCCGTGGGCTCACCCACCACGCGGCCCACCAGCAGGTCACCGCCCACCACCGCCGGGTCGCCCGGCCGCACGCCCTCGCGGGCGCCCACGTTGAGCGTGAGGTAACGCTCGCCGCCTCCCATGCCCCGGCCAGTCACGCTGGCCAGCAGCGGCACCGTGGGCGAGGCCGTTCGGTTGAACTGGCGCGTGCGCTCCAGTTCGGACAGACGCTGGGCCAGCTCCTCGGCCCGCAGTCGCTCGGCATGCCAGAGGGCGCGGAACCGGTCCCGCTCGTCCAGCAGCAGCTGGGCGTCGCGAGGCTTGCCGGGATCCTCCAGCGGCGGACGAAGCCACAGCCGCAGCGCCGTCAGGGCGTGGGCGGGCGGCCGCAGCGGAAGCCACAGCAGGGCCGACAGATCGTTCGTCCAGGGCAGCAGCCAGCGGACGGGCATCAGGCCCACCACCCCCGTGATCACCACCGTCACCGCGAAGCCCCGTCCGGGGCCGGCCGCGCCGCGGATCACGGCACGGACCTCCGGTCAGATCTCGTCACTGTCCGACTCGAGGTTGGCCTTGTACTGCTCGAGGTTGTCGAGGTAGATGCCGGTGCCACGGGCCACGCAGGTCAGCGGGTCGTCCGCGATCCGCACCTGCAGGCCGGTCTTGGTGCTCAGCACCATGTCCAGGCCGCGAAGGAGCGCCCCGCCGCCGGCCAGGGTGATGCCGTTCTCCACCAGGTCGGCCGCGAGCTCGGGCTCCACGTTCTCCAGGGTCCGCTTCACGGCCTCGCTGATGTTGTCCACCGGCTCGGCCAGGGCGTCGCAGATCTCGGTGCTGGTCACGGTGACGCGCTTGGGCAGGCCATCCACCACGCCGCGGCCTCGCACCTCCATGGTGGTCTGCGGGCCCACGGGAGCCGCGGAGCCGATCTCGATCTTCACCCGCTCCGCCGTCTGCTCGCCGATCATCATGCCGTGACGGCGCTTCATGTAGTTGATGATGGCCTCGTCCAGCTCGTCGCCGGCCACGCGCACGCTCTCGCTGCAGGCGATGTCGCCCAGGCTCATGACGGCCACCTCGGTGGTGCCGCCGCCGATGTCCACGATCATGCTCGCGGTGGGCTCCAGCACGGGCAGCCCCGCGCTGATGCCGGCCGCCATGGGCTCGTCCACCAGGAACACGCGACGGGCACCCGCCTGCTCGGCACTGTCCAGCACCGCGCGCTTCTCCACCGCCGTGATGCCGCCGGGCACCGCGATGACCACCCGCGGACCGAAGAGCCGGCCACGACCGTTCACCTTGCGGATGAAGTAGCTGAGCATGGCTCCGGTCATCTCGAAGTCGCTGATCACGCCGTCCTTGAGGGGACGGATGGCGCTGATGGCACCGGGCGTCTTGCCCAGCATCTCCTTGGCCCGCCAGCCCACGGCCTCGCCATGGTCCAGCACCTTGTTGGTGCCCTTGCGGACCGCCACCACGCTCGGCTCGTTCAGCACGATGCCCTCACCCCGCACGCACACGAGCGTGTTGCAGGTGCCCAGGTCGATGCCCATGTCGACACTGAACCAGCTCAGCAGCGAATCCAGCACGGTGATCTCTTTCCGGTCTCGTCTCCGGGGCCCCGGAGCGGGGTCCGTCCGAAGCGGGACGGCTCGCGGCTTCCAGCGCGGCTCACTTCGCCTTGTACTCGAACGCTCCGCCGGCCTGGTCGATGTTGCGAAGGGAGACCCACACCGTGCCGGCCACCAGCAGCAGCGCGCTCACCACCAGCAGCGCGGTGAAGACGTTGGGGGTGGGCTTGCGGGTCGGGACGGTGGTGTCGGTGTCGGCCACGGCTCGCTCCTCACTCGCCCTTGCGGCTCATCACGCGAAGACCGGCCTTGACCTCGCCGCGAGCGGACGGGTCCTCGAGCTCCACCGCGCCCACGGAACGGTTCACGTCCACGTGGGTGATCCGCAGGTTGCCGATGAACCGGTTGCCGTCGGCGATCATCATGCTCCAGCCCGGCTGCACGCCATCCCGGCTGCCCGCGTTGATCTCGGCCAGCGTGCGGTCCGCGCCGCGGGTCACGCCCACGATGGAGGCGCTGATGGATCGGTCCGCGGGAACCTTGGCGACCACGTCGCGGGTGGCGCCCGGGGCGGCCGTGCCCGAGGGCAGGTCACCAACCGTGGCCACGAACTGCGTCACGCGGGCCTGGGCCCGGTCCTTCTCGTCACGGGTCTGCTTGAGCTCCTCCTTGAGCTGGCGGATGCTCGCCTTGAAGACCTCGTTCTCGCTGGTCAACGTGGCCACGGCCTCGTCCAGTCGGACGTTGTCCTTCTGGGCGTTGACCAGGCGATCACGCAGGTCGGAGAGCTCCTTGGAGAAGAGCGAGGTGGTCTCGCTGCCGATCTTGTTGCTCTCGGCGAGCACGCGGTTGCTGGACTTGAGCACGTCGAGCTCGCCGCGGAGGCCGGCGAGCACGCTGGCCACCTTCAGCTCGGCATCGCGCGCGGCGTTCAGCTCGGCCTTCAGTCCCTCGACCTGGGCCCGGAGCGTGCCGCTCTCCTCGGCGGCGGAACTCACGGCCGAGTCCTGCAGGCGCTGCGCGGCGTCCTTGGCGAACTCCGCGGCCTTCACCTTGGCCTTCTCGTCGTTGTAGAGGTTCTTCCAGGTCTCGTCACTGGCGGTGTTGAGCATGACCAGCGGCACCAGGGCCACGGACAGCAGCGAGGTGAGGACGATGAAGATCTTGGTGAGGATGTGCAAGGAAGGGACTCCGTCGTGTGGTCACGCGCTGGGCTCGCCCAGGGTCTGGACGCGTGCTCCATGGCGCCACGCCCGGGGGCGTGCCCGCAATGGATCCCCGGAGTGATACCCGTTCCACGGGCGAAATGTCAACGCTGGGCGGGGGCGGCCCCCGCCGATTCCCGACGAAGGATGGCTGCCGCGGAGGCCACCTGCACCATCGGATCCCGGTCCCGGAGCAGGCGGCCCAGGGAGACATCCACCTCGGGACTTCGGAAGAATCCCAGCAGCTTGGCGGCCATGCCACGGACCTCCGCTCGGGTGTCCCGGGCCCCCAGCTGCCCCAGCTCGGCCAGGGTGGCCGGCGCCGAGGGGGCGATGTGCATGACCGCCACGGCGGCCACCAGCCGGATCTCGGCGGGACGCGTGTCCAGCCCGTTGGCATCGATGAGCCGCTGCAGCATGGGCAGCGCCGTTTGATCACGGAGGCTGCCCACGATCTGGCACGCCAGGCCGATGCACTCGCCCTGATCACTTCGCGAGAACAGCGCCGCGTGGATGGGCTCGAGCTGTGAACGGTCCCCCAGCTTGACCATGGCCTCGCCGATCTGCAGGTCCACCACGCGGACCTGCGCGGGCAAGGCCTTGGGCATGGGTGCGCCCAGCGCGTCCGCCAGCATGGGCAGCGCCGAGCGGTTGCCCATCTCGCCCAGCACCATGGCCGCGTTCCCCCGGACGTCCGCCGTGGGTGCCACGATCATGCGGATGAGCGGGCTCGGATCCACGTTGCGCCCGGCCCGGTGCAGGGCCAGGATGGCCGCCGCCTTCACGCTGTCGTTGGCATCCAGGAGGAGCGGTTCGACCAGCGTGGCCAGGCCCGGCAACCTCGCCTTGCTCCCCACCATGGCGGCCACGAATCGGACCCCGGGGTTCGCGTCACCCAGCCCCCGGCGGACGGCGGGCTCCAGCGTGCCCGGATCGTGCTCGAGGGCCTCGATGGAGATCGCCCGCAGCAGAGGACTCTGGCTTCGGGATGCCTCCTCCAGCAGTCGCACCGCGTTGGATCGCATGTCCCCCGAGGCCGGCACCGGCAGCGTGGTGTTGACCGGCTTGCCATTCAGGCCGGCTTCCCCCTCGGGCATGACCGACTGGTCCTTGCTGCTCCACGTAGGCAGGCGATCGGTGCGGGGCGTGTCGCAGGCCATGACCAGCGCCAGCAGCAGCGTGCAGGCCGCCGCGGGGACCCGAGGCGCCCGGCCAATCACCATGGCGATGCCCGCGAGAAACATGGCCCACGATGCTACATCGCCCACACGGGCGAAGAGCGAGGTGCCCGCATCCAGCGGCAGGTCCACGCGCAGCGTCCCCTCGGTGCGCGCAGCCAGCGGACCAGCCACGCGTCGCCCGCGGCTGTCGAAGGCGGACGTCAGCCCCGTGTTGGCCACGCGGACCAGCGGCCGTCGCAACTCGATGGCCCGCCACCGCGCAGCCTGCTCGTGGTGCGCGCGACCCGCGTCGAAGGGACCGAACCAGCCGTCGTTGGAGAGGTTGACCAGCGCCTCCGCCCCCTCGCCCGCGTTGGCGATGGCGCGGGTGGCGCGCGAGACGGTGTCCTCGAAGCAGATCGGCACGCCCAGCCGCACCGGACCGCAGGCCGCCTGCACCTGCAGCAGGCCCGGGGCCTCACCGGCGTGCAGGTCGAAGCGCATGCCCCGGGCTCCGATGTCCAGCAGCCGCTCCTCGAGCCACTTCCACCGCGAGATGTAGGGCATGGTCTCGCCGAAGGGCGTGAGCAGGATCTTGTCCACGCGATCGAAGTCCCCAGGACCGCGAAGCAGGTAGCCGCTGTTGAACTGACGCTTCCACACGTAGCGATCACCCTGCACGCCCAGCCCGATGTAGGCCGCGCTGCCCAGCAGGATGGGCGTGCCGCGCGCCGCCATCGCCTCGATCGGCGCCACGTAGCGGTCGCCGGGCCAGAGACCCCGCTCGCGCTGCAGCAGGATGGCATCCGGCTCCAGGCCCACGCCGGGCACCACGGTCTCCGGCCAGACGATCAGGTCCACGCCTCGCCCCTGCGCGCGCTCCGCCTCCATGGCCGCCTGCGTGCTCTCCAGCAGGAAGGTCACCTGCGCGTCCTGACGACGACGGTCCGGGGAATCCTTGTTGCTCTGGGGCACGCTGGGCTGCACCGCCAGCAGCCGCAGCACGCGAGCGTCCGCCGCAGGCGCCTCGGACAGGCGAGCCCAGCCGTAGCTCACGCTCGCGCCCAGCAGGCACGCGGCCAGCGCCATCCCCCGCTTCCACGTTCCCGTGCCCGCGTGCACACCTGTCCAGGCCTCCGCCAGCGCGCCGGCGATCGCGCCCGGCACCACCGACAGTCCGGCCGCGCCCAACAGGTCGGCGCCCTGCGCCAGCGGCAACCACTCGACCAGCGGTTGCGCCGGCATGAACCACGGGTAGCCCTCCAGGAACACGCGGCCGCGGAACCACTCGCACGCCGTCAGCAGGATCGCGGTCCGCAGGGCCAGCGGCCAGCGGGCCCGCGACGGCAGGATCTCCGATCGCGCCACGGCCCACACGAAGAGGCCATCGAAGAGGGCCATGCTCCCCGCCAGCGCCGGCAGGCCCGCGTCGCTCACCTGGCCGATCCACTGCTCCAGCCAGAGCCATCGCCCGAGCGCCACCGCGAAGGCCACCGCCACCGCACGCCGGACCGCGCGTCGGTCGCCGGCCTGACGGGCGGCGGCCGCCTGACGCGCCACCAGCGTCAGCGGCGCCCAGGCCACCAGCGCACAGGCCCACCAGCCGATCGGGGCCACCGCCAGGCACGCCAGAAGCGATCCCAGCGCGGCCAGGGCCGCGGGTCGGAGCCAGCGTGCTGCGAGCGTCATGCCGTCACTTGCCGGCGAAGTCGATCACGCGACCGATCTCGCTTCGAAGCTGCGAGCGATGCACGATGCGGTCCACGAAGCCGGCCTCCTTGAGGAACTCGGCCGTCTGGAATCCCTCGGGCAGTTCCTGCCGGATGGTCTGACGGATCACGCGCGGCCCCGCGAAGCCGATCAGCGCCTTGGGCTCCGCCACGATCACGTCGCCCAGCATGGCGAA
>RFOC01000052.1 GCA_009926815.1 Planctomycetota bacterium | reverse complement strand
GCTCTCAATCGCCGCCAGCCGTGCCGGATCCAGCGTGAACAGGTCGCTGTAGCGCTTCACCAGCCCCGCGTCGATGAGCTGGTCCACGATCACCTCGCCCAGCCCCTCGATGTCCATCTGATCGCGGCCCACGAACCACTTGACGCGCTCGCGGAACTGGGATGGGCACGCGGCGTTGCGGCAGAAGATCTTCGGCCCCTCCTGCTCCACCGCCTCGCCGCAGCTGGGGCACTCGCCCGGCGGCTCGATGGGCCGGGCGGACCGGGGCCGCTCGGCCATGACCACCTCGACCACCTGCGGAATGATCTCGCCGGCCTTCTCCACGATCACCGTGTCGCCCACGCGGATGTCCTTGCGGCGGATCTCCTCGATGTTGTGCAGCGTGGCGTGCCGCACGGTGGTGCCGCCCACGAACACGGGCTCCATGGTGGCTCGCGGCGTGAGCGTGCCGCCCTTGCCCACCTGCCACTCCACCTTCACCAGCCTGGTGGGCTTGCGCTCGGCGGGGTACTTGAAGGCCACGGCCCATCGCGGCGCCTTGCTGGTGCTGCCGAGCCGCTCGCGGAAATCCAGGCGGTCCACCTTCACCACCATGCCGTCCACGGCGAAGTCCAGCGAGGGCCGGTCCGCGGCGAAGGCCTCGATCGCCAGCACAGCCTCATCCTCGGTCGCGCATCGCACCGAGCGCGGGCTGACCGGAATGCCCAGCGTCCGGCACGCCTGCAGCAGCGACCAGTAGGTGCCGTCCTGCAGGCCGCGGGTCTCGCCCAGGCCGTGCATGAGGAACCGCAGGCCCCGTTCGCGCACCACCGCGGGATCGAGGGTCTTCAGCGTGCCCGCCGTGGCGTTGCGCGCGTTGGCGAAGAGCGCCTCGCCCAGACTCTCGCGCCGCGCGTTCACGGCCTCGAAGCTGGCGTTGGGCATGAAGATCTCGCCGCGCACCTCGAGCACCTCGGGCGCGTGTCCCCGCAGCCGCAGCGGCACGCTGCGGATGGGCCGCACGTTGCTGGTCACGTCATCGCCCCGCTCGCCATCGCCGCGCGTGATCGCCTGCACCAGCCGCCCCTGCTCGTAGCGGATCGAGATGGCCACGCCATCGATCTTGGGATCCGCCACCACCGCGGGCGCCTCGCCCAGCGCCTCGGCGCAGCGGCGGTACCAGGCCCGGAAATCGTCGATCGAGTACGTGTTGTCCACGCTGCGCATGGGCACGCGGTGCGCCACGCTCTCGAAACCCTCCGCCGGCTTCCCGCCCACGCGCACGGTGGGGCTGAGCGGATCGGCCAGGTCCGGATGATCTCGCTCGAGGCCCGCCAGCTCGGCCAGCAGCGCGTCGTACTCGCTGTCGGGCATGAACGGGGCCGCGTCCACGTAGTAGGCCACGTTCGCCCGCTCGAGCAGGTCCTTCAGCTCCGCCGCCCTCTTCGCCGCAGCCTTCGCCATGCCTAGTCGCCGGCGCCGATCGCGTCCGGCCCCTGCCCGGCGGTCTTCTCGTAGTGGCCATCGCCGCGCTTCTCGTAGCGGGTCAGGCCCAGCCGCTCCAGGTTGCCCTTGCTGAAGCGGCCCTTGTCGGTCTGCGTCTGCACCTGGGGCGGCACGATGAGTCGCTTCACCGGCTCGCCCGTCTCCGGGTGCACGGTCAGCGGTGGATCGCTCAGTCGCTGGAACACCTCGAAGGGCTCGCCTTCGCCGCCATCGGGCCTGATGACCGCGTACACGTAGGTGGGCATCGCGACCTACAGCATAGGTTGCAGGAAGGCCCGCGCCGCCGCCACCTCCTGCACGCGACGCTCGCCTCCCTCGCGCTCGATGACCACCGCCACCTCCGCGGGAAGCCCCCGCACCTCGGCCATGAACGCCGTCCACGGCACGTGGCCTGCCCCCACCGGCGTCTCGCGGCCCCACACCTCCACCTGTCCGCTCGCCACCGCGTCCTTCGCGTGCACCTGACGCACCCATGGCTTGAGCATGCGGAACGCCTCCAGCGGATCGCCGGCCCCGTAGAGCAGCATGTTGGCCGGATCGAAGTTCACGCCCGCTCCGGGACGGTCGATCTCCCGCATCGCCTCCAGCAGGCAGGACGCCGACTCCTGTCCCGTCTCGAAGGCCACCGGCACGCCCGCGCCGGCGAACAGGTCGACCATGATGCCCAGCCGCTCCATCATGGTTCGCCGCAGCGGATCGGCGCGGTCATGCGGCATGAACCCGCCATGGAAGGTGACCAGCCCCAGCCCCATGCGGGCCGCGACGTCCGCCACGCGCGAGGCCAGCCGCTGGTTCTCCGACCAGAGCGCATCGCTTCGCACGCCACCGGTCTCGCGGATGCGCCCGATGCTCGAGTAATCCTCGCCGCGCGGCCGCATCATGCCGCTGAGCACGCGGACCCCCGCGGCCGCCAGGACCGCCTGCGTGTCCACCCAGGCGGCGTCTCCATCGGCCAGCGGCGTGAGGTCCAGCTGCACGGCCTGCAAGCCAGCCGCCGCCAGCCGCTCGACCAGTTGACCCGGCCCCGAGGGTCGGAGACTCCAGCTGCACACGCCCAGGGGCCTGACTGCCATGGCCGCAGGCTACGGCCGCCATGCCCCCGACGGTCCGGAAGCCGCATCCGCGGGTGGTGGATCGCCCCCACCCGGGTCTCGTACCATGCCCGGATGACCTCGCTGCCCGCCAGCACCCGCCTTGCCTCCAATCCTGTGGAGCGGCGCAACTTCGGCGAGCGATGCGAGGCCTTCATCAGCCGCCTGAGCACCCGAAACTGGTTCTGGCAGAAGGTGTGCAGCCTGATCTGGCTGCCCTTCGCCTTCCGCAGCGGCATCACCATGCGGCGGGCCGGCACGAACCGCTTCACCGCCGTGCTGCCCTTCACCCGCGGCAACCGCAACTGGTACAACGCGATGGCCGGCGCCGCCCTGCTGGGCAACAGCGAGGTGGCCGCGGGCCTCTTCCTCTTCGGCAGCGTGGGCAGCGACTACATCGTGGTCTGCAAGCGCATGGAGTACAAGTTCCTCCGGCCGTGCGTGGGGCCGGCGGTGTACGACATCGCGCCCATCCAGGACCTCGATGAGCTGATCCGCAAGGGCGGAGAGTTCAACATCGATCTCGAGATGGACATCCGCCAGCAGATGAAGGATCACGGCAAGTCCAAGCGCGTGGGCCGCTGCATGATCACCTTCCACTGCACCCCCAAGGCCATGATGAAGGCCCGGGCCCTGCGGAAGGCGAAGCCGGCGACGCGGGCCGGATCGGGCGATGCCCCGGACACGGCGGTCGCCTCGGACCGGGCCTGATTGGACAGCCCGCGCGTCGGGGGCCAGAATCGCCGCATGCGGCGCCCGTTGCAGACCGTCGGTTGGGGCCTGTACCTGGCCAGCAGCTGGACGTGGTGCATCGGCATGTTCCTGCCCATCCTGCTGCTGCGCTGGTGGGGTTGGCCGGGGTTCCTGGCGTTCGCCGTGCCCAACGTGCTGGGTTGCGCGCTCTTCGGACACGTGCTCACGCCGGAGACCAGCCGTTCGTTCGTGGTCCGGTTTCGCGCGTGGATCGCCATCTTCGGCGCCGCCACCATCGCCTACCAGATCGGATTCCTGCTGCGCACGGGCGTGACCGCGGCGCTGATCGCCGCCCTGCCGGTCACCCTGGCGCTGCTGGTCGGCATGCGTCGCGGCAGCGAGCGATCCGATCGCGTCATGATGACGATCGGGGCCATCGCCTGGATCGCCAGCTGCCTGCTCTTCGCCAGGCTGGGCCTGGGCACGCTCGCCACGCTTCCGGCGACCGGAACCCTGCCCCCCGCCTCGCTGGCGTGGGCCGCGCCGTTCATGGCCTTCGGCTTCCTGCTCTGCCCGTATCTGGATCCCACCTTCCACCTGGCGCTTCAGCGTTCACCCAGCCGGCACTGCTTCACCATCTTCGGTGGCGCCTTCACCGTGATGCTGCTGTTCACGGCGGCGTTCGCCGACGCGGGCCTTGGATCCGGGACCGGCGCCACGCTCTGGGGCAGGCCGATCCCCGAGTGGCAATGGGGATTGCAGGCCGCGTTCACCATGGTGGCGGTGACGGCGGCCATGCGAAGCCTGCAGCCGGTGTGCTCGCTCGGAGGCACGCAGGCCGTGCTTCCCGGCATGATCGCGCTGGCCTGCCTGGCCCTTGGCTGGCAGTCCCTGGTTGAATCGTGGCTTCCCCCGATGGCCGCCGGGCTTCGTCCCTCCTCCGGCCCCGTGTCCGGCGAAGCCACCTACCTGCGATGGCTGGGGCTGTACGGCGTCCTCTTTCCGGCCATGGTGCTTCTCGGTCTCAGGCGAACGCCGGTCGCGGTGATCGCGACCTCGATCGCCGTCGCGGGCCTGCTGGCCGAATGGGGCATGATTGGAGGCCGATTCCCCATGCTCACCGCCGCCGTGGGCGTGATGCTGGCCGCTGCCCTGTGGCCCCGGCGGCCGATCGATGAAACCGGGGAAATGGCGCGGGCGGAGTCTCGTTGAGACCCCATCGAGCGCACCATGCCCCTGCCCGCCGAACTCAAGCCCCTCCCCGAGAAGTCCTTCGACGAGGACGCGGCGCGTCACCTGCTGGCCCGCGCGGGCTTCGGTGGCACGCCGGAGCAGGTGCGCGCGCTGGCGGGCCTGGGGCTGCCCAAGGCCGTCGACGCGCTGGTGGACTACGAGGCGCGCGCGTACGCCGACCCGGACACCGAGGACTTCGACGCGGACATCCTGAAGCCACTGACGGACGAGGAGCGGCAGACCCTCGTTCGCGCCCGTCGCAGCGACGATCAGGAGACGCTGCAGAGGTTCGAGCGCGAGCGCAACCGGCGTCAGGCCGCCGATCGGGACCAGATGCGCGAGATGCAGAAGTGGTGGCTGCGGCGCATGATCCAGTCGCCGCGTCCGCTCGAGGAGAAGATGACGCTGTTCTGGCACGGCCACTTCGCCAACGGCTACCGCACCGTGGAGGAGAGCTGGAACATGTACCGGCAGAACCAGCTCTTCCGGCGTCTCGCCACCGGCAACTTCGCCCAGCTGGTCCGGCAGGTCATCCGCGACCCCGCGATGATCAAGTACCTGGACAACGACGAGAACCGCAAGGGCCGGCCCAACGAGAACCTGGCTCGCGAGCTGATGGAGCTGTTCACGCTGGGCGAGGGCCGCGGCTACACCGAGACCGACATCAAGGAGGGCGCCCGGGCGCTCACCGGCCTCACCTTCGCGGACAACGAGCCCCGCTTCGACGCGGCCCAGCACGATGACGGCACGAAGACCATCCTGGGCTACACGGGCGCGTTCGACGCGGACGGCTTCGTCAACCTGATCCTGGCCCGGAAGGAGTGCCCGCAGTTCATCTGCGAGAAGCTCTACCGCTTCCTGGTGAACGACGCCCCCGGCAGCCCCTCGAAGGAGCAGCAGGCCTTCATCGCGGCGCTGGCCCGGCTCTTCGTCCAGCGCAAGGGCGAGCTCAAGCCGGTGCTCAGGGCGATGTTCGCCAGCGAGCACTTCCACCATCCCGCCAACCGCGGCGCCATCATCAAGAGCCCCATCCAGCTCGTCGTGCAGGCGGTCCGGCAGTTCCACGTGCCGGTGCGCGAGCTCAGCGTGCTCAACAGCGCCGCGGAACTCATGGGCCAGGAGCTCTTCCATCCGCCCAACGTGAAGGGCTGGGATGGAGGGCGGACCTGGATCAACACCAGCACCCTCTTCACCCGGCAGAACCTGCTGGTGTACATGCTCACCGGACGCACGCCCAGGACCCGCGAATGGGAGGCGAGCACGGACGGCTTCGACGCCACCCATCTGGTCGAGGCCGTGCGTCCCGCCTCCGGCACGGTGGACCTGGCCTCGGGCGTGGCCTGGCTCATGCGCTGCTCGCTGCCGGTGCCGGCCGAGACCGCCCGCACCGCCGCGGTCGTGCAGTCGCTGCAGTCGCGTGGCATGCGGATGGACAACACCGGCATCATCGAGGCGCTCTGCCTGATCACCGCCATGCCCGAGTACCAGCTCTGCTGAAGGAGAGAACCATGGCCGAACCCATCGCCCATTCCCGTCGCGTCTTCATCCGCAACGGCGTCGCCCTGGCCAGCCTGGCCGGCACCATCCCGGCCTTCATCCAGGACTCCGCCTTCGGGCTGGTCGCGCAGGCTGCCGGCAACCCGGGCGGTGCCGGGATCCCCGGCGAGCGCATCCTGGTGGTCGTGCAGCTGGGCGGTGGCAACGACGGCCTGAACACGGTGGTGCCCTACGGCAGCGGCGACTACTTCAACGCCCGACCCACCATCGGCATCCGGGCTCCGGGCGGGCAGGCCACCGGACAGGCGGGCGTGGCGCTGGAGCTGGACCGCACGCTGGGCATCGGGCTGCACCCGTCGCTGCGCGGGATGAAGGAACTGCTCGACGACGGTCAGCTCGCGGTGCTGCAGGGCGTGGGCTATCCCAACCCCAACCGCAGCCACTTCACCAGCATGGACATCTGGCACACCGCGCAACCCGGTGGCCGCGGCGATGGCTGGATCGGCCGCTACTTCGACAACACCTGCAATGGCACGCCCCTGCCCGAGGGGGCCATCAGCCTGGGGCGCACGGCGCCGCTGGCCATGCTGGGCAAGGTGCAGAAACCGGTCAGCTTCGAGAGCGCGGATCTCTTCCGATGGACCGGCGAGGACGTGGACCGGGGCATGGAAGCCACGTACCAGGCGATCAACCGCGCCGGCGTGCTTCCGGAGACGCCCGAGCGGAGCCAGGCGGCCTTCCTCATGCGCACGGCCCTGGATGCCCAGGTGAGCAGCGATCGCATCCGCGCCGCCGTGGATCGACGGCCGATGACCCAGTGGCCCAACAGCGACCTGGCCCGTCAGCTCCGCATGGTGGCCGCCATGATCCGTGACGGCATGAAGACCCGCGTGTACTACGCCACGCTCTCGGGCTTCGACACCCACGCCGGACAGCTGGGCACCCACGCCCGCATCCTTCAGCAGGTGGGCGATGCCATGCTGGCCTTCCAGAACGAGCTCAAGGCCCAGGGCGATCAGGACCGCGTGCTCACGCTGGTCTTCAGCGAGTTCGGCCGCCGCGTGCAGCAGAACGCCAGCGGCGGCACGGACCATGGGACCGCGGCACCCTCGTTCGTCATCGGCAGCCGCGTGCGGCCCGGCGTGCACGGCAACCACCCCAGCCTGACCGATCTGGACAACGGCGACCTGAAGTTCACCCAGGACTTCCGCGGGGTGTATGCCGCCCTGCTGGAGGACTGGATGAAGGCGCCGGCCGACAAGGTGCTTGGCGGCAAGTTCGCCAAGGCCAGGATCGTGAAGGCCTGAGCCTCGCCGGCCGTCCGCCACGTCCAAAAACAGGAAACGGCCCCCCGTTGTGGGGCCGTTTCCAGTTGTTCGGCAGACGACGGGTTCCCGTCCATCGTCCACGCATCGGCGTCGAGGCTGGTTCCCACCAGCCGTCGGACGCGTTGTTGGGCCAGCGGGTTCCCGCCAGCCGGCCCATGTTCCTTCACAGGGAGAAACGGAAAACGGGGTCGCCGTCCCTCATCCCCGCGGAAGTTTTTCCGCCGGATTTCCAGAAGGCGGTTTTCAGCCTCCAAACGGGGGTCGAGCCGTGCCGCTCAACCGTCGAAGGCCGGGGGATCCGCTTCCTCGTCGAGCCAACGGGGCTCCACCCCGGGGGGCAGGGCCTCCAGGAACGCCCGCCCGTACCCCTTGGTGGCGATCCGGGCATCGAGCACCACCACCTGACCGGTGTCGGTTCCGCTGCGGATGAGCCGGCCAAAGCCCTGCCGGAACCTGAGAATGGCCCGGGGCAGCGCGTCCTGCCGGAAGGCGTCGCCCCCCTGGGCCTCCACCCGCTCGGTGCGGGCGCGCGTCAGCGGCCGGTCCGGGCTCTCGAAGGGCAGCCGCGTGATGATCACGTTGCGGAGCGCCTCGCCGCGCACATCGACGCCCTGCCAGAAGCTCTGCACGCCGAAGAGCACGCTGCGGGGATCCTCCATGAAGCGCTGCACCATCTGCGTGCGCTGCAGACCGCGGTTCTGCACGAAGAACGGGTGCCCCAGCTCGGCCATGGCGTGCTCGAGCCGCTGGGCCAGGCGTTCCATGGTGGCCAGGCTGGTGAAGAGCACGAAGGCGCCGCCGTCGGTGGCGCGGATCTGCAGCAGCACGCGCTCGGCCAGCGCCTCCTCGTAGCGAGGGTGGCTGGGCTCGGGCATGCCCCGGTCGATCCACAGCCGCATCTGGCGGGCGAAGTCGAACGGGCTGCCCAGCTGCACGCCGCGCGCGTCGTCGCACCCCAGTCGACGACCCACCAGCGCGAAATCGCCGGGACCCGTGGCCAGCGTGGCGCTGGTGAGCGTGACGGACACGCTCCGGGCGAAGAGATGCTCGCGCAGGATGGGCGCCACATCCACGGCGGCCGCGACCAGGCTCATGGCCGGTCGCTGACGGGATCGCGCCTTGCGGCGACCCTCGACCCAGTAGACGCAGCCCGGCACGGTCTGCTGGACCAGGGCCTGCACGCTGGCCGCCGCAAGATCCGCCCGTTCCGCGTAGGCGTTCAGCTCGAAGGCGTCGGCCTCCTCCGCGGCATCCTCCTTCAGCAGCCGGAGCGAGCCGGCCAGCTCGGCCAGCGGCGCGCTGAGCGAGTCCGGCACCGCGTCGGGCGCGGCCAGGCGCCTCTCGCCGCCGGCTCCGCCCTCGTCCTGGCCCCTGGCCAGCGTCCACAGGTCCGAGGCGATCGCCTCGAGCGCGTGCTCGCAGGACTCCACCAGCCGGATCGCCGCGTCGACCCGCGCCTCGGTGCCGCCCCGCACGCGCAGGTGCGGCAGGAAGCCCCGACCGCCCACCGCCAGCAGGGCCCGCAGCAGGTGACGCAGGCCGGACTCGGAGAACTTCATGCCGAAGTGCTCGCTGGCCACGTCCTCGATCTCGTGCGCCTCGTCCAGGATCACGTGCCGGTAGTCGGGCAGGAAGCCACGTCCACGCGAGCGCAGCGCCAGGTCGCTGAAGAAGAGCGCGTGGTTGCAGATGAGCAGGTCGGCGTTCTCCATGCGGCGCCGCGCGGACTGGTAGAAGCACTTGTCATGGGTGGGGCAACGCCGACCCATGCAGTTGTGCGGATCGCTCTGGGCCTGATCCCACACCGCCTGGGCGGGCTGCACCGGCAGCGAGGCCAGCGAGCCATCGCGCGTCTTCATGGCCCAGTCCTCCAGCTGATGCAGGCCGTGTCGCTCGCCCTCGTCGGGGAAGAGCCGATCCTGCCGCTGGCTGGCCAGCCGAAGTCGCCGGAGGCTGAGGTAGTGATTGCGGCCCTTCACCAGGACGGCGCTGAACTCGTCCGCGGCGATGGCCCGCAGCAGCGGGATGTCCTTCTCCACCAGCTGCTCCTGCAGGCTGATGGTGTGCGTGGCCACCACCACGCGCTCGCGCCTCTCCACGATGCGGCGGATGGCGGGGATGAGGTAGGCGAAGCTCTTGCCCACGCCGGTGCCGGCCTCGACCATGAGGCGCCCGGAACGCTCCATGTTCTCCTCGACCAGTCGCGCCATCTCCAGTTGCTGCGGGCGGCACTCGTAGTCGGGCAGCCGCCGGGCCAGCGGACCGGTGTCGCAGAGGACGGCTTCAGCGTGCAGGGCCACGGGGCGAGCGTAGCGGCCTGAGGCCGCCCGACCCCGTCCACCGAACCGCGGGGAGACTCAGCCGCAACCGCAACCGCCACCCACGCCACACGACGCGGGAGCCTTGGCCGTCGGCGCCCGGTTCCAGGGCATCCTCGAGAGCAGCGTGGCCAGGGCGCAGATGCCCGTCAGGCCCGCGAAGAGCAGCCCCGCCGCCACGCCGCCGATGGCCGCCAGGAACCACGGGCTCACCTGCCAGGCCAGGACCGTCAGCCCCAGCAGCATGCAGCCCACGGTGATCATGACCTGCCGCATCATCGGCAGCGGCACCTTCATGTTGCGCTCCACGGGCAGCCCGGCCGAGGCCCAACCCGTGATGCCTCCCTCGAGCAGCCGAACGTCCCCGCGACCCGCCGCCCGCATGGCCTGCACCACCTTGCCCGCGCGACCGCCGGAGCGGCACATGACCAGCAGTTCGCGACCCGCGCTGGCCGCGGGGAATCCGCTGATCGAGAAGGACGAGCTGGGATGCAACGAGGCTCCCGCCACGTGCTCGCGCCGATGCTCGTCGGGTTCCCGCACATCCACGATCGAGGCCCGACCCTCGCGGACCAGCCGGGCCGCCTCGGCGGGCGCGATGGATGCGGACGAGCCCTGCGTGGCCATGGAGAGCGTGGTCATGCGGGCATTGAAGCACAGGACCCCACCACCCGTCCACGCGCCCGGCCGGATTCAGGAGGGCTTGTCCGCGTTCACGCCCAGGGGCTTGCGTGCCGGCAACCCCTGTCCACGCGGGTAGAGACGCGATGTCCTCGCCAGCTTCCGCACCGCCACGATGGTGCCGGTGGGCGTGCGATGCGTGGCCGCCACCTCGGCGTGCAGCTCCTGGAGCGCCTTCCCCGCGGCAGCGATCTCCTCGGGCGCCTTCTCACCCTTGATGGCCAGCAGCAGACCGTCCACCTTCAGCAGCGGCACCGCCAGCTCCACCAGCGTGGCCAGGCTGCCCACCGCGCGGCACACCACCGCATCGAGCTGCTCGCGCACGCCGGTCCTGAACGCGGCCAGGTCCTCCACGCGGGCCTGGCTCACCTGGGCGTTCACCAGTCCGAGTCGATCGATCGTCTCCTGAAGGAAGCGCGCCTTCTTGCCCACGCTCTCCACCAGCGTGAACCGCACCTCGGGCATGGCGATGGCCAGCGGAATGCCCGGGAAGCCACCGCCCGAACCCAGATCCACGGCATGCTGCACACCGGCCTCGGCCACGAAGGGCACCAGCGAGAGGCTGTCGGCCGCGTGGCGCACCCA
>RFOC01000051.1 GCA_009926815.1 Planctomycetota bacterium | reverse complement strand
CTGGGGCATGGACATGCAGAGCGAGCACGAGCGCTGCCTGACCGAGGAGATCGTGGGCCGACCCGTGGTGGTGATGAACTACCCGAAGGACATCAAGGCCTTCTACATGCGGCTCAACGACGACGGCAGGACCGTGGCCGCCATGGACGTGCTGGCTCCGGGCATTGGCGAGATCGTGGGCGGCAGCCAGCGCGAGGAGCGCCTGGATGTGCTCGATGCCCGCATGCGCGAGATGCACCTGGATCCCGTGGCCTACGGCTGGTACCGCGACCTGCGGCGCTATGGAACCGTGCCGCACGCCGGATTCGGGCTGGGATTCGAGCGAACCATCAGCTATGCCACGGGTCTCTCCAACGTGCGCGACTGCATCCCGTTCCCTCGCACGCCTCGCAACTGCGCCTTCTGAACATGAAGGGCCTCAAGGCGATCGAGCACCTTCGCGTGAAGCCGGGAGGCAAGGCTGGCCTCGCAAGGATCGATCCGGACTTCTGCGCCGACCTGGCGAAGGAGGAAGCCGAGGGCCAGCTGGCCGAGGACCTGGAGGCGCTCTCGCATCTCCAGCAGCTGCTCTACGCCGAGGACCGAAGGGCCCTGCTGGTGGTGCTGCAGGGCATCGACACCGCGGGCAAGGATGGCGTGATCCGGAAGGTGATGACCGGCTTCAACCCGCAGGGTTGCGTGGTGACGCCCTTCAAGAGGCCGGCGGGCGCGGAACTGGAGCACGACTACCTGTGGCGCGTGCACAAGGCCTGCCCGCGTCGCGGCGAGATCGGGGTGTTCAACCGAAGCCACTACGAGGACGTGCTGGTGGCTCGCGTGCACGGGCTGGCGCATGGCCAGCGGCTGGAGCGCCGCTACGAGACGATCAACGGCTTCGAGCGCATGCTGGCGGACGAGGGCACCCATGTGGTGAAGTTCTTCCTCTGGATCAGCCGTGACGAGCAGCGCAAGCGGCTCGAGGAGCGTCTGCGCGATCCCGAGAAGAACTGGAAGTTCAGCGAGGCGGACCTGAAGGAGCGGGAGCGATGGGACGAGTACATGGACGCGTTCGAGCTGGCCCTGACC
Source organism: Planctomycetota bacterium (assembly GCA_009926815.1). Lineage (GTDB taxonomy): Bacteria > Planctomycetota > Phycisphaerae > Phycisphaerales > SM1A02 > SYAC01. Next base: position 9,986 of record RFOC01000051.1, on the reverse strand, counting down.
CGCTGCAGCACCGAGCATGGCCCCTGGTGGATCGTGCCCGCGAATCGCAAGTGGTTCCGCAACTGGATGGTGGCGCGCGTGCTTCGTCACACGCTCGAGGGCTTCAGCATGGAATGGCCCAGGGCCCGGATCGACGTCTCCAAGGTGAGGGTGACCTGATGCAGTGCAACATCGACCGTCGTGGACGCACCGCCCGAATCGTGACCGGCACGCTGGTCGAGGCCGTGGGCATGGGGCTGCTGGCGTGGTGGTTCCTGGGCGGACCGCCGTGGACCATCTGGCCCGCCCTTGGCTGCATCGCCGGGGGCAACTTCGCCATCATCGAGGGCGCGATCGGCTGGTGCGCCGTGCGCGCCATGGGTTTCCGCACCCCGCTCTGACGCGTAGACTGTGGATTCGCCTCGGGGCGTAGCTCAGCTTGGCTAGAGCGCCTGCTTTGGGTGCAGGAAGTCGTCGGTTCAAATCCGGCCGCCCCGACTCCGTTAGGATTCCTCCGCCATGACCGCCTCGCTCGCCGCAAGTCCCATCGACGCCTACCTGCCCATCGGCGTGGTGCTCCTCATGGCGGCCGTGTTCGCGGTGATCAACATCGGCGTCAGCCAGCTGCTCGGTCCCCGACGCGACGGTGCCGTGAAGGGCATCGCCTACGAGAGCGGCATGGACCCCTTCGGCAACGCCCGCAAGAAGTTCAACGTCCGCTTCTACGTGCTGGCCATGACCTTCCTCGTCTTCGACGTGGAGATCATCTTCCTCTACCCCTGGGCCGTCACCTACTCCCAGCTGGAGCCGGGCAGCCCCGAGGCCGCCCTGTTCCTCGGACGCATCCTGTTCTTCATCGGCACCAGCGTGGTGGCGTACATCTACGCCTGGCGCAAGGGCGTCTTCCGCTGGGACTGAAGCCCCGGCGGGCCGCGGCCACATGACCGCGCGATCCTCCAGCCTGCACGCCGAACTCGTCCGCATCGCGCGGCGGCTGTCCCGTGACCTGCGGGGCGTGAAGCCGGGTTCCGCCGTGGCCTGCACTTACGACCCGCTCGACTACGCGTGGCGGGCGCATGCCGCGTTCCTTTCCTTGGCCAGAGCGCGACCACGCGCCTTGCTGGTGGGCATGAACCCGGGGCCCTTCGGCATGGTGCAGACCGGCGTGCCCTTCGGCGAGGTGGAGGCGGTGCGGGAATTCCTCGGCATCGACTCGGGCGTTCGGTCACCCAGACGCATGCATCCCAGGCGACCCGTCCTCGGCTTCGAGTGCCCCCGAAGCGAGGTCAGTGGCCGCCGGTTCTGGGGTCTGATGCGACAGGCCTTCGGCACGCGGTGCCGTTTCTTCCGCGCCGCCTTCGTGTGGAACTGGTGTCCGCTGGCCTTCACCGCCGAATCCGGCGCCAACATCACGCCCGATCATCTGCCCAGCCCCGCGCGCAGACGAATCGAGCTCGCCTGCGATGCGGCGCTGCGCGACGTGATCAAGGCCCTGGAGCCGCGCATGGTCATCGGTGTCGGCGCATTCGCTCGGGATGCGGCCCAGCGCGCGGTCGCCGACCGGATTCCGGTGCACGTGGTGCTGCACCCCAGCCCGGCCAGTCCCGCCGCCAACCGCGGCTGGGAATCGCGGGCCCGCAGGCAGCTCAGGGCGTGCGGCTTCCTTCGAGGACCGACCTGATCAGAACCGCTCGGCGTCGCTTCTGGGCGTGAGGTGCCAGGGCTCGCTCGGCACCCCGTTGATGGTGGTGCCGTTCTGGATCCCGGACCGCACGAAGTCGAGGAAATCCCATGGGAACGGGCGCTCGACCTTGCTCGCCTCGTCGAGGCGGCGGTGATCCTCGTCGGTCAGCCTCACCGCGCAGCTGCCCAGGTTGTCGTGCAGCTGGTTCAGGTGCCGCGCACCGATGATCACGCTCGACACGCCATCGCGGTCGAGGAGCCAGCGCAGCGCCACCTGCGCCACGGAGCAGCCGCGCGCCTTCGCGATCTCGCGCAGCAGGTCGATGATGGCGAACGCCCGCTCGTTCAGGTGGTTGCTGTCCGGCTTCACTCGCGTGCTTCCATCCGCGGGAGGCCGGTTGTCGCGGTCGAACTTCCCGCTGAGCACGCCGCCCCGCAGGGGACTCCATGGCGTGACGCCCAGTCCCAGATCCCGCGCCATGGTCATCAGTTCCGCCTCCACCGTGCGCTGCACCAGGCTGTACTCGATCTGCAGCGCACAGAGCGGTTCCCAGCCCCGCATGAGCGCCGTGTACTGGCACTTGGTCACCACCCACGCGGGATGGTCGCTGAGGCCCAGGTAGCGCACCTTGCCCTGCTTCACCAGGAAGTCCATCGCGGACATCATCTCCTCGACGGGCGTGTGTCGATCCCAGAAGTGCGCCCAGAGCAGGTCGATGTGATCGGTCTGGAGACGCCGCAGCGAATCCTCGACCGCGTGCAGGATGGCCTTGCGATTCGCGCCGCCGCCGTTGGGATCGTTCGGCCAGAGGTTCCCCATGAACTTGGTGGCGATCACCACCCGATGCCGCCTTCCCTTGCCCGGACCCTTGCTGAACCAGTCACCCAGGATCCGCTCGCTGTGGCCCTTGGTGTACATGTTGGCCGTGTCGATGAAGTTCCCGCCGGCCTCGAGGTAGGCCTCGAGCACTCGGCCACTCTCCTCCGGGCCCACGCCGATGCCCCACTCGGTGCCGAAGGTCATGGCGCCCAGGCAGAGCGGGCTGACGCGCAGACCGCTGCGGCCCAGCGTGACGAAGTCGGTCAGTCGATGTCCGTGCATGGGGAGAGCCTCTGGAGATCAGCCATCGCGCTTGGAGGCCTTCATGGTGACGTCGACGACCATCTCCTTGCCGTCCCGGATGATCCTCATCTTCACCACGTCACCCGGTTCATGGTCGCGCAAGCGCTCCATGAGGGTGGGGACGTCGTCCACGGGCTTGTCGTCCCAGGTCAGGATGATGTCGCCCCGCTTCAGGCCGGCATCCGCCGCGCTGGTGTCCTTGCTGACGTCGTCGATGAGCAGCCCGGGCTCCTCGCGCTTCTCCATGCTGGGCTGGATGCCCAGACGGACCTTCGCGTAGCCCCGATCGCTGCCACCCTTGCCATCCGTGCTGGTGAACTTCGGCTTCTCCGGCACCACGGCGAGGTCCTTGGCGATCTCGGCGGTCAGCCCGACCACCTTGGCGGCACCGAGCGGATTGACGGTGTGTCCGCGGTCGCTGGGCTTGTGGTAATCGCCGTGGTTGCCCGTGAAGAGGAAGAGCACCGGGATGCCGGCGGCGTAGAAGCTGGCGTGGTCGCTGGGGCCTCGGCCGCCCGGATCGGCCTTCACCGTCACGCCGCTTCGCTCGATGGCCGGTCGAATCAGGTCGCCGAATCGCTCGGCGGTTCCCGTGCCGCTCATCGCCAGCTCGTCGCCGCGCAGGCGACCGACCATGTCCAGATTGATCATGACGGCGATGCGGTCCGCGGGCATGGTCGGATGCTTGACGAACTCGCGACTGCCGTCGAGACCCATCTCCTCGGCGGTGAACGCCAGGAAGATGATGCTTCGAAGGTCGGCCGGCGCATCGCTGCCGTTGTAGTGCTCGTGCAGCGCCTTCGCGGTGCAGAGCATGGCGGCGGTGCCACTGGCGTTGTCGTCGGCTCCGGGATGGAGCTTGCCCCTGTTGTCCGGGTCGGCGCCGAAGTAGCCCATGCCCACGTGGTCGTAGTGTGCGCCGATGATCAGCCACTCGTCCGCCAGCGAGCCCCGCCCGGGCAGGATGCCGCCCACGTTCTGGGCCTGGAGTCCCTTCTCCGCCACGGCCACCCGCACGTCCAGCTTGCGGTCGGGCTTCAGGGTCACGCAACGGATCCTGCCCTCGTCGGCCAGTCGTCGAAGATCCATCAGGCCGCGACCCTCGGGATCGGCGGCGCGAAGCAACGCGTCCGCACGCTCCTGGGAGAGCTGGATCACCGGCACGTCGTAGCCCGGGCCGAACACGCTGCTCTCCGTCTGCTCGAGACCCTTCGCACCATCCCGGCACTCGGGTGGGTTCACCATGACGATCGCGGCGGGCTCGCGATCGGCCAGCGCATCCAGCTTCCCGCGCATGGCACTGGCCGCGGAGAAGCGACGATCGCTCCACCGGCTCCGTCCCTTCTCGTCCAGCGGCTCGTAGCGGAGGAAGATCACCACCTTGCCCTTCAGGTCCACGTCGTCATCGAAGCTGGTGTAGTCGCCTCGACCCTCCTCGATCGCGTAACCCGCGAAGACCATCGGCGCAACGGCCGCTCCGCTGCCGCTGGATCCGAGCACCTGATAATCGGTTCCCCGTTCCAGCGCGGCGCCATCGAAGGCGACGGCCGCCTGCTCCACCTGGGGGCTGCCGCCATCGAGCTCGAAACGCTGCCGCCAGGACCGCGTGATCCCGCCCTTCTCGTCCTTCCGCTCGAAGGCGGGCTGGAGACCCGCCTGCTTCATCCAGAACTCCACGTACTCGGCGGCCAGATCATTGCCCCGCGATCCCGGCACGCGGCCCTCGAAGAAGGGGTTCGAGAGGGTCTGGACATGCTGGTACCACTCGATGGCCACCGGTCCCATGGCCTCGAGGGACTTCCGCAGGTCGGCCTGGGCCGGATCGGCGCCCTCCACCCGGGCCGCCTTGGGGGCGTAGGAGAAGGGGTTGATCTTCTCCCCCTCGACCAGCTTGCCGGCGGGAGGCGCCTTGGTCGGGGCAGCCTGGTCAGCCGGGGGGGTCTGGGCCAGGGCCACGGAGATGAGCGAGGCCAGCATGAGACTGGGGACGAGCCGCAGAAGGGGTCGATGGTTCGGCATGGTTTCTCCGCAGGAGGGGTGCGCACTCTATCGCTGAATCCCGCCCTGGTTGCGGGAGGAAAAGCGGGATTCCACTTCTATACTCGGCCTCCCATGGCCACCGTGGAACACTCCTCCCCCGTCGCCGGCGTCGCCCCAGGCCCGCTTGACCCCCTCGACACCTTCGCCCGGCGTCATATCGGGCCCAGCGATGCCGACATCGCCGAGATGCTCACGTTCCTGGGGCATGAGAGCCTGGAGGCCCTGACGGCGGCCACCATTCCGGAATCGATCCGATCCACGAAGCCGCTCACCATCAGCGACCCCACCAACGGTGGTCGATTCCCGGTGCGTGGCGAGTCGGAGTGCCTGAGCGGCATCCGGCGACTCGCCTCCGGCAACCAGGTCTTCCGCAGCTATCTGGGCATGGGCTACAGCGACTGCCTCACTCCGGCGGTGATCCTTCGCAACGTCATGGAGAACCCGGGGTGGTACACGCAGTACACGCCCTACCAGGCCGAGGTGGCGCAGGGGCGTCTGGAATGCCTGCTGAACTTCCAGACCATGTGCACGGAGCTCACCGGGCTCGAGGTCGCCGGGGCAAGCCTGCTGGACGAGGGCACGGCCGCCGCCGAGGCGATGACGCTCTGCCTGGGAGCCGGTGACGGCAAGCGTCGATCCTTCTTCGTGGCCGAGGACTGTCACCCGCAGACCATCGAGGTGGTGCGCACCCGCGCGAAGGGCCTGGGCGTGACGCTGATCGTGGGCGATCCGGAGCGAGCGGACTTCACGGCCCATGACCTCTGCGGCGCGTTGCTCGCCTACCCGGGCACCGACGGCCGCGTGGTGGACTGGCGCGGCGTGATCGCCCGGGTGAAGGCCGCTGGGGCGATGGTGGCCATGGTGGCTGATCCGCTGGCCCTGACGCTGCTGACGCCGCCCGGCGAACTGGGCGCCGATGTCGCGGTGGGTTCCATGCAGCGATTCGGCGTGCCCATGGGCTTCGGTGGCCCGCATGCCGCGTACTTCGCCACGCGCAACGCGCATGTCCGCCGGATGCCGGGCCGCCTGATCGGCGTCAGCAAGGATTCGCACGGTCGTCCCGCCCTGCGGCTCTCGATCCAGACCCGCGAGCAGCACATTCGCCGCGACAAGGCCACCAGCAACATCTGCACCGCGCAGGCGCTGCTGGCGAACATGGCCGCGCTCTACGGCATCTACCACGGACCGGATGGTCTTCGCCGCATCGCCGAGCGCGTGCATCGCCTCGCGGGCACGCTGGCCGCGGGCGCCGTCGCCCTGGGTCATGAGGTGCTTGCGAAGGGCTTCTTCGACACGATCCGAGTGCGCCTCAGGGGCACCGAGGCCACGAAGGTCATCTCGGCGGCCCGTGAACGCCGCATGAACCTCCGGGCCTTCGCCGATGGCACCGTGGGCATCGCGCTGGACGAGACCACGCTGCCGACCGACCTGCAGGACCTGCTCGACTGCCTGGCCACCGGCACCGGGAAGGCCGCGCCACGCGTGGTCGACCTGAGGCCCGCGAACGCGATCCCCCCGTCGCTTCGCCGCGGCGGCGCCTTCATGGCGCAGGACATCTTCAACCGCTACCACAGCGAGACGGAGCTGCTGCGCTACATCTTCCACCTGCAGGGCAAGGACCTGAGCCTGGCCCACAGCATGATCCCGCTGGGCAGCTGCACCATGAAGCTCAACGCCACGGCGGAGATGATCCCGGTCACCTGGCCGGAGTTCGGCCGCATGCATCCCTTCGCGCCGACCGAGCAGTGCAAGGGCTATGCGGAGCTGGCCCGCACGCTTGAATCGTGGCTGTGCGACGTGACCGGGTTCGCGGCCGTGAGCCTGCAGCCCAATTCCGGCAGCCAGGGCGAGTACGCGGGCCTGATGGTGATCCGCGCCTGGCACGAGAGCCGCGGGCAGTCCAACCGCGACATCTGCCTGATTCCCGAGAGTGCCCACGGCACCAATCCCGCCAGCGCCATCGTGGCGGGCATGCGCGTGGTGCCGGTGGCATGCGATGACCAGGGCAACGTGGATCTGGATGATCTCTCCCGGAAGGCCCGGGAGCACGCGGCCAACCTGGCGTGCTGCATGATCACCTATCCCAGCACCCACGGCGTGTTCGAGGACCGCGTGCGCGAGCTGTGCGAGGAGGTCCACCGCCACGGCGGGCAGGTCTACATGGATGGCGCCAACATGAATGCGCAGGTCGGGTTGACCCGACCCGGCGAGATCGGCGCCGATGTGTGCCACCTGAACCTGCACAAGACCTTCTGCATCCCGCATGGTGGTGGCGGGCCGGGCGTGGGTCCGATCGGCGTGGCCAGTCACCTGGCACCCTTCCTGCCGGGGCATCCCGTGATCGCTCCGGCGGGCACCGGTCCCCAGGCGATCGGCCCCGTGAGCGCGGCGCCCTACGGCAGCGCCAGCATCCTGCCCATCAGCTGGGTGTACATCTCGCTCATGGGCGCCCAGGGCCTCCAGAAGGCCACGCAGGTGGCCATTCTCAGCGCGAACTACATGGCGAAGCGCCTGGAGGGGCACTACGACGTGCTCTACACCAACGCCAATGGGCGCTGTGCCCACGAGTTCATCGTGGACTGCCGACCGTTCGACAAGGCCGCCGACGTGAAGATCGACGACATCGCCAAGCGCCTCATGGACTTCGGCTTCCACGCGCCCACCATGAGCTGGCCCGTGCCGGGCACGCTGATGATCGAGCCCACGGAGAGCGAGTCGAAGGAGGAGCTGGATCGCTTCTGCGAGGCGATGATCCAGATCCGCCGCGAGATCGACGAGATCGCCTCGGGCCGCATGGATCGCAAGGACAACCCGCTGAAGAACGCGCCGCACACCGCCGAGGCGGTGGGTGCCGACGAGTGGAAGCATGGCTATCCGCGATCACAGGCGGCGTATCCGCTGCCGTGGGTGCGGCACCGGAAGTTCTGGCCCGCGGTCGGTCGGGTGGACAATCCCTACGGGGATCGCAACCTGGTGTGCAGCTGCGAGCCCCTGAGCGCGTATCGCTGAACCGGTCACGGCGCGCACCACCGCCGCTTCGTATGCTCGGCCTCCTTGGGTGAAGCCGCCTCCATCACGCTGCACGGCGCCGCGGGCGAAGTGACGGGTTCGTGCACGCTGCTCCGGACGCCTCGGGGCTCCGTGGTGATCGACTTCGGACTCTTCCAAGGCACGCCGCTGGACGAGCGGCGCAACCTGCAGGCACCCGACATCGACTGGTCCGACGTGGATGCCGTGGTGGTCACGCATGCCCACGTGGATCACTGCGGTCGCCTGGGCATGCTGCCTGGCCTTGGCTGCGACGCCGACATCCTCTGCACCACGGTGACCGCGGACCTTCTCCCCCGCGTGCTCAAGAGCAGCGCCAACCTGCAGGCCATGCGACTGGACGAGTGGAAGACGGGCACCGCACCAGTGGCCCGCGTGGTGGATCCACCGCCGCCGCCCGCCACCGTTCCCCAGCGCGGCGAGATCGAGCCGCCCGTGCTCTATGGCATGCGGGACGTGGAACACGTGCTGCACCAGATCCGCGGCATGCCCTACGCCAGCTGGCGAACGGTCGCCCCCGGCCTGCGGGTGCGGCTGCACGACGCGTCCCACATCCTGGGTTCAGCGAGCGTGGAAGTGGAGTGGGAGGAGGGCGACCGCAGGCGCCGCGTGCTCTTCTCCGGTGACCTGGGTCCCGATGCCGGTCCGCTCCTGCGGTCCCGGCCGCCGCTTCCGGAAGTCGACCTGGTGGTCATGGAGAGCACGAATGGACTTCGCGATATCCCCCGCGCCACGGCCGGGCCACAGGCGCTGGGTGAGGTGCTTGCTCGAGTGGCCGCGCGGGGTGGCCGTCTGCTGGTGCCCACCTTCTCCCTGGGCCGGGCCCAGCTGGTGCACTACCGACTGGCTGAACTCGCTCGGCAGGATCGGCTGCACGGCATGACCGTGTACGTGGACACGCCGCTGGCCGTCCGGGCGGCCGAGATGATCGGCCGGCATCCGGAGTTGCTGGCTGCCGAGCCCCGCCGAATGGCCGAGGCAGGCGCCGACCCGATGGAGTTCGATGGCCTGCACAAGGTCTTCAACCGACGACACAGCCTGAAGGTGGCTGCGGGCACCTCGCCAGCGGTGATCCTGGCGGGCAGCGGATTCCTGGACGCAGGCCCGGTCCTTCACCATCTGGCGTCGCTGGTGTCCGAGGATCGTCACGCGATCCTCTTCGCCGGCCATCAACTCCCGGGCTCCCTGGGTCACGGCATGCTGCATGGCGCGCGCGCCATCGAACTGAAGGAAGGCGTGTTCGAGGTGAAGGCGGAGCGCGTGCATCTGGAGGGGTACAGCGGACACGCCGATCGCGGTGACCTGCTGGGTTGGCTGCGCGGTCGCGCCGGTGGCTCGCCTCGCGTGGTGCTCAACCATGGCGAACAGCGCTCTCGCGAGGCTCTCGCGTCGGTGATCCGCGACGACCTGGGTCTTCCGGTGGAGTTGCCGGCCGCCAACGCGACCATCCCGCTCTGATTCAGCCGCGTGCCGCGCAGCCGGGTTCCATGACCATGGCATCCGGGCCCCGGAACAGGATGCGCGTGCCATCGGCCGTGGAGACGCATCGCGAGGGATCCCCGAACACCGTTCGACACGCGGTGCGTCCGGGCAACTGGAGTGACGCCTCGCCGGATCCGCGATGGATGGCCACCACCAGACGCTCGTTGCCCAGGATGCGCTCGAAGGCCATCACGTCCGCATTCGCGGCGAGCGGTTGCATGCTCCCCCGCCGCAGACATGCGTTCGAGGTGCGCAGTCTCGCCAGGCGCCTGTACCAGTCGAACGTGTCGTGATCGAAGCGGACCGCATCCGCCTTCTTCCGACGCGAGCCATCCGCGTTGGTCGCCTCGTCCGCGTGACAGGCGCCGGGCCACACCATGGGCTTTCGACAGCATGGGTCGTTGGCGCCCCACATGCCCGCCTCGTCGCCGTAGTAGATCATGGGCGCACCCACGCACGTCATCTGGAGTGCGGCCACCACGCGCTGGAGCGCTCGCTCGTGGGCATCCGGAGCGCGAGTCAGGTACGCGTCGCTGGAGGCCTTGGAGTGCTCGAAATATCGCTGCCACTGCGCATACGGCACGCTCCCGCGGTTCACCACCTGCGAACCCAGGCGAGCGGTGTCGTGGCT
>RFOC01000006.1 GCA_009926815.1 Planctomycetota bacterium | reverse complement strand
CCGCATCCAGGGCGAGGGCACTCGGGAGAAGCCGTACCGGATCGACTGGGACTGCCTGGCCAGCGCCGGGAAGACCTTCATCCCGCGTCTCAAGGAGAACGGCATCCCGCAGCGCGTGGCCATGCTCGACGGCGCGTGGGTCCGCATCGAGGGCTACGTGGCCTTTCCGCTGATGCTTCAGGAGACCCGCGAGGTGCTCTGCATGCTCAACCAGTGGGATGGCTGCTGCATCGGGGTGCCGCCTTCGCCCTACGACGCGATCGAGGTGCAACTGGTCGAGCCCATGAAGCCCAATCGGCGGCACGCGTTCCAGTTCGGCACCATCACCGGTCGCCTTCGCGTGGATCCCATGCTGGTGGAGAACTGGCTGGTGGGTCTCTACCGGATGGAGGAAGCCGAATTGAAGCAGGAAGGGCTCTAGGTTCGGGCAGACGGAACCTGGGTTCTGGCCTGCCTCAGAATCGCTTGTGCACCGGACGACCCTCGGGAGCCTTGAACCCCAGGATGGAGCGGATGGCGGCCAGATCCTCGGGAACGGTCACCTTCAGGTTCCGGAACTCGCCATCCACCACCAGCACCGGCTCGCCCAGACGCTCCACCAGTCCGGCATCGTCGGTCGCTCCGGCCAGGTCCGGCTGCGCGTAGGCCCTTTGAAGAAGTTCCACGGCGAACACCTGCGGCGTCTGCACGGCCACCAGGCGCGTGCGGTCCACGGTCGCCTCCACCACGCGGCCCTTGGCCTTGGTGACCTCGGCCGCGTCACCCAGGATCATGTCGGCGATCGCGTCGTCCTGCTCCGCCTGCACCGCCGCCTCGCCCACGCGCTTCAGGGTGTCCGCCACGGCGAGCCCCGGGATCACGGCCGGATGCATCCGCGCCGCCTCGAACACGCGACCGATCAGCTCGTCGCTGGTGCCCGGACGCGCCGCGTCATGCACGGCGACATGGGTGGCCTCGGTCGGCACGGCGGCGAGCGCGTTGCGCACGGTCTCCCATCGCTCGGTCCGGCCGCCCGCCACGATGCGGACCCCATGGAAGCTCAGCGGGGCGCCGAACCGCTCGCGAAACGCGTCCAGATCCTCCGGAGGTCCCGCCACGATGATGCTGCGGACCTCATCCCGGCGCGTGAACAGCTCGACCGTCCGGAGCAGCATGGCTCGGCCGCCGAGGTCCTGGCCCAGCTTGTCCATGCCGTAGCGACGGCTGCTGCCCGCAGCGGGAATGATCACGCTGACGTTCATGACGCTCATGCGGATGGCTCCGGGGATCGCGGGCAGTAGAGGAGAACGTGCTGCTCGGCACCGTACTGGCGGTGCTCGGGGCCCACGAAACCGGGAATCACCGGACCGTCGCCCTCGATCTCGGGGAGACGAAGCACCAGGAACGATCGGGGCTTCATGCGCTCGCGGCATCGGGCCGCCTGCGCAAGCACGCGATCGAGCCCCTCCGCGGTGCGGACCAGCTCGAACGGAGGATCCATGAAGACCACGTCGAGGGGTCGGTCGATGGTGGCGAGGGCCACCTCGCCCAGCGCATCCGCCCGAACCAGCTGCACGCGCTCCGCCACCCCCATCGACTCCACGTTGCGCCGCAGCAGGTCATGCACCTCGCGATCCTGCTCCACCAGCCAGACGCGCGACGCACCGCGACTCACCGCCTCCAGGCCCAGCGTGCCAACCCCCGCGAAGAGATCGAGCACGGCCGCGTCGTCGAACCAGCCACGCAGCACGTTGAACACGGCCTCCCGGGTGCGGGAGCCCATGGGCCGCGTGCGATCGCGGCCAGTCGGGGTGGCCAGGGGGCGGCTGCGAAGTTCACCCGCGATGATGCGGAGCATCCCGCCGATGCTATAGGGTTGCGGCATGGGACCCGACGCCCCCATGCCCCGTTCCCTTCGCGAGCGCTCGCGGTGGCTTCACGTGGGACCGACGCCCTGCCTGATCGTGCATCCCGATCATGGATCCACGCTCAGGCCGCGGCCCATGCCCTGGCTGCTCTGGATGCACGGCCGGACCGCCCACAAGGAACTGGACAACGGGCGTTACCTGCGCCTCCTCCGCGCGGACGTGGCCACGGTCGCCATCGACCTGCCGGGCCATGGCGAACGGGCCGTGCCCGAATGGCAGGCTTCCGAGCGCACCATGGAGGTCGCCGAGGCCGCGCTGGCCGAGTTGCGGCCGCTCCTTCACGCCCTGGGCCCTGAGCATGGCCTCGATCCGCTGCGCGGCGCCATCGGCGGCATGAGCCTGGGCGGCATGGTCACGCTGGCCGCGCTCTGTCGACCCCACCGCTTCAGGGCCGCCTGGGTGGAGGCGACCACGGGCGACTGGAGTCACCTGAACGGGGCGACCCACGATCCCGCCAGGGCCGATGCCATGGAGCCCGCTCGCCACCTCGATCGCTGGACGCCCGTGCCGCTGCTGGCGATCCATTCGGAGCTGGACGAGTGGATCCCCATCTCGGACCAGCGCCGCTTCCTCGATCGCGTCCGGGGCGTGAATGGCCCGTCGCCGGTCGAGCTGCTGGCCTTCGCACGCACCGGAGCGCCACACGAGCACATCGGCTTCGGATCCTGCGCACCGCAGGCCAAGGAGGCCGGCGTGGCGTTCCTGACCCGTCACCTCGGCGTCAGGCCACACCCGTGAGCTGGGCCTGGGCCAGGCGGCGATACACCTCGCAACGGCCCAGCAGCTCGTCGTGACGACCCGTGTCGATCACGCGACCACCATCCATCACGGCGATGCGATCACAGGCGAGCACGGTGCTGAGGCGATGGGCGATCACCAGCACGGTTCGACCGGAACCGAAGTCGGCGATGGCCTCGTTGATCTGCTCCTCGCTCTCGGCGTCGATCTGGCTGGTCGCCTCGTCCATGATCAGGACGGCTGGATCGCGGAGCACCGCTCGGGCGATGGCCAGCCGCTGTCGCTGACCGCCGGAGAGACTGGCGCCCTGCTCACCCACCGCCGCCTGCATGCCACCCGGCATCCGCTGCACGAAATCCCACGCATGAGCCCGCCGGAGCGCCGCCTCCACCTGCGGTCGCTCCACGCCACGCAGGCCGAAGCGCACGTTCTCCTCGATCGTGCCCTTGATCAGCATGGCTTCCTGCGTCACCACGCCGATCTGGCGACGAAGGCTGCGCACGTCGATCGAGGCGATGTCGACGCCATCCACGGTGACGCAGCCCGACTCGGGCTCGAAGAGCCGGGTGAGCAGGGAGAGCAGCGTGGTCTTGCCGCAGCCGTTCGGACCCACCACCGCCACGCGCTCGCCATGGTTCACGCGCAGCGTGGCCTGATCCACCGCGCGTCGATCGCTGCCGGGATAGCGGAAGCTCACGGCCTCGAAGGCGATGGACTGGCCATGACGCTGGAGCGCGGGCTTGCCGCGATCCGCGGCGTCCTCCCGGCCCATCGAGAGCAGCTCCCGCAGACGCTTCGCCGGAACCTGGGCGGCCTGCATCTCGTTCACGAACCCCGCCACGGGACGCATGCACCCCGCCGCCACCGCGAGCGAGCCGAGCGAGAGCAGGAAGCGGTCGAAGGGAAGCTCGCCCGCGAGGATCTGCCTCGCCGCGATCAGCGCCAGCGTGACCACCGCGAACACCGCGAGCGTCTCGACGATCGGACCCGAGAGCGATCGTGCCACCCGGGCTCGCATCTCGTGCCGGAGCGCCTCGTGATTGGCCCGGTTGAAGCGACGAAGCGCCTCGTGCTCGGCGGTGGCCGTCTTGACCGCACGAAGGCCCTGGAGCGACTCGTTGGTGGTCCGCAACAGCACCTCGCTGGCCTCCAGCGTGCCGCGCGATCCCCGCCGGATGCTCTTGCCGGTCTTGCGGAGGGCCACGGCCAGCACCGGTCCAGCCACCAGCGCCACCAGCACCAGCCGCCAGTCGAAGAGCAGGGCCGCCAGGAACGCGGCCGCACCCTTGGTGATCTGGGCCAGGGTCTTGCTGGTCAGCGTCTCCAGGCCGGTTCGCAGCTCGCCCGTGTCGCGGAGCACGCGACTGGTGAACTCGGTGGGCCCCTGCCGCATGACCGTGGCCAGCGGCAGGTGCAAGGCATGCTGGAAGACCTCCAGACGGACCATGGCCGCCGCACGCGAACTCACCCCCATGGAGAGCAACTGGTGCAGGAAGTTGGCCGAGGCGCCGATCAGGGTCAGCACCACCAGTCCCGCCATGATCACGACCACCCCCACGTAGGCGGATTCCGGCAGGACCTCCAGGCCCCAGGCGGGCACCGCCGGCCAGGCGTGCCGGGCGTTCCACTGCTCCGCGAGCGTCCGCAGCGACCCACCCTGCTCCAGGATGATCCGAAGCACCGGGCCCAGGCTCAGCAGGCCTGCGCCAAGGCCACCTGCGCTGATGGAGGCGGCGAGGAGCAGGAGCGTCATCTCCCGCTTGCGTCGCAGCAGTCGCCGGGCGAACCACCAGAAGTCGCGCATGGGGCAAGTATCGGGCAGGCGACCGCCCTCCGCAACACTTCAGGCGGGTTGGCCGAGAAGTTGGCCCCAGACGGTCCAGAAATCGGGCCAGCTCTTGCTGACGCAGCCAGGATCGAGCACCTCGATGCCGCCACGGACCGCGCCCAGCACCGCGGCGCTCATCGCGATCCGGTGGTCACGGTGCGTCTCCACGCGCACCGGATCCGCGTGTGCCGCAGGTCCGTGCACCCGGATCCAGTCCTGGCCTCGCTCCACGTTCACGCCGGCCGCATCGAGCCACGCATGCATGGCGGTGATCCGGTCGCTTTCCTTGCCCGCCAAGGTGCCCAGGCCCCGCAGCGTCACTTCGCCACCGGCCGCGGCCGCGGCCATCACGGCCATGGATCCGTCCGGCCAGCCCGAGGCATCGAGCTCCACGCACCCCTTCGGGCCGCCGTGCGCGATGCCCGCCGCCCCGTCCTCCTCGAAACCCTTCGCCCCCATCCGCTGCAGCGCGTGCCAGACGCCCATGTCCGGCTGCAGCGAGGCCGGCGAGAGTCCGCGCACCGCGATCCGGGAACTCGGAACGATGGCGGCCAGCGCCCACGCGTAGGCGGCACTGGACGCATCCGGCTCCACGCGCACGCGGAAGGCCCCAAGTGGCGACGGCTTCACGCGAAGCTCTCCCTTTCCACCGTCCCAGGTCGCCTCGGCGCCCAGTCGGTTGAGGCACTGCACCGTGAGGTGCACGTACGCATCGCTGGGCGACCCACCCTGGCAGTGCAGACGCAGGCCCCGGGGAAGCCACGGCGCCATGAGCGCCATGGCCGAGACGAACTGACTGCTGGCCGGTCGCGCGATCGAGACCTCGCTGGCCATGGAGCCTCCGCCAGGCGGGGTGATCTCCAGCGGCAACCCCTCCTCACCCATCCGTCGCGAGGTGCAGCCCAGCGCCGCCAGCAGCGCCTCGCCATCCGCCATCGGCCTTCGGCGCAGGCGAGGGGATCCATCCAGCGTGCAGGGCCTCGCCGCGAGCGAGGCCGCGGCCATGAGGAATCTCGCGGGCGTGCCGCCCTCGCGTGCATCCAGCCGGCCACCACCGGGGAAGCGCCCCGCCACGCCCTGCACCTCGAGTTCGTTCGGCCCGCTCCAGTGCACCTTGGCCCCCAGCGTGCGGAGGCCGGCCGTCAGGGCCTCCACGTCGTCCGCCCGAAGCGCATTCTCGATGACGCTGGTCCCCTCCGCCAGCGCAGCCAGCATGAGCCAACGCTGCGTCAGGCTCTTGGATCCGGGCGGTTCCAGGAGACCCGACACCGGGCCCGAGGCCCTCGGCGCAAGGATCGATGCACCCAGACGGGGCGCGCTCACGCCTCGGAAGCCTTGTCGCTTCGGAAGACCGCCACCACGTCCTCGACGGGGATCACGAAGAGACGGTTGTCCCCCTCGAAATCCACGGGCACGCCATGCCGGGGATTGAACAGCACCCGGTCGTACTGCTGGATCGGATAGTCGGCATCCCGCTCCACCTGTGCGCTGATCGCCACCACGCGACCCGTGAGCGTGGGAATCTCGATCTTGTCGGGGAGATGGATGCCCACCTTCGTGATCTTGCGGTCCTCGTCCTTGCGGATGAGCACCCGCTTGCCCACGGGCTCCACCGTCTCCAGCTTCCGGGTGCCTGTGCGTGGCTGCGTCATGGCCAGATGGTAGCCCCTTGCACCCGGAGTCCGGGGCGTGCAGTCTTCACACCCATGCCCACCACGCGCCTCAGCGGACTGATCCGGGATGTGCCCGACTACCCCAAGCCCGGCATCCTGTTCAAGGACATCACGCCGCTGCTCCGCGATCCCGCGGGCCTGGCGCTCGCGGTGGAGCTGATGGCCAACCCCTTCCGGGGCGCCCACATCGCGGCCGTGGCGGGCGCGGAAAGTCGCGGCTTCATCTTCGGCACCGCCGTGGCGCAGGCGCTCTCCTGCGGATTCATCCCGATCCGAAAGAAGGGCAAGCTGCCCCCTCCGGTGAAGAGCGTCACCTACCAGCTCGAGTACGGCGAGGACACGCTCGAGGTCCGCGACGACGCGGTCACCCCGGGCCAGCGCGTCCTGCTGGTGGATGACCTGCTCGCCACCGGCGGCACGCTCGAGGCCTGTGCCCGGCTGCTGAAGTCGATCGGAGCGGAGGTGGTCGGAGCCACCGTGCTCATCGAGCTGGCGGCGCTGCGTGGACGCGATGCCCTGCGCGGGCTGGAGATCCACGCCCCGATGCGCTTCTGAGCCGCCGGGGTCAGTTCGGGCTGGGTGCCTTGGCGGGCGAGGGCACGCACCCTCGCGGCACGCCAGCGGTCACCAGCACCAGCAGGAAGATCAGCACGAGCGCGCCAACCATGATCGAGACGGTCCTTCGAGTGCTCATGCGGGCCGAGGGTAGCGGCAGCCGGATCGCCGCGAGCGGATTCGGATCCCGCGCGGGGCGGGGATAGAATGGCGGGATGACCAGCACCGCTCAGCAGTCCGTGACCACCCTCGATCACGCCGCCGACCCCCTGGCCCTGATCGACGTCGACCACATCCGCTTCCTGGTGGGCAACGCCAAGCAGGCCGCGTACTTCTACGCCAGCGCCTTCGGCTTCCAGGTGGAGCAGATCTGCGATCTCACCACCGGCAGCCGCAGTGCGGCCAAGTACCTGCTCACGCAGGGCAACATCCGGCTGCTGCTCGAGACGCCGCTGAACAAGGACGCCGCGGGCGCGGACGAGATCCGCCGCTACGGCGACGGCGTGAAGGACGTGGCCCTGACGGTCTTCGACGCCACCAAGGCCTACGAGCAGGCACTGCGGAACGGCGGCACCAGCGGGCAGGAGCCCGTGACCGTGAAGGACGCCGTGGGCACCGTGACGACCGCCTCGGTGAAGACCTACGGTCGCTGCGTGCACACCTTCGTGAGCCGGACCGGCGGGTACGCCCTGCCCACGGTGAAGGCCGGCGGCACGTTCATGCCGGGCTACCGCGGCATGGAGGGCTTCGCCCTGAACGAGTACAACCGCAAGCATCCGTGCGGACTGAAGTTCTTCGACCACTGCGTGGGCAACGTGGAGGAGGGCAAGATGAACCACTGGGTGAAGTGGTACGAGGAAGTCCTGGGCTTCCGGATGTTCAAGCACTTCGACGACAAGGACATCAGCACCGACTTCTCGGCGCTCATGAGCAAGGTGATGGCCAGCGGCAACCACCTGATCAAGATGCCCATCAACGAGCCGGCCGCGGGCAGGAAGAAGAGCCAGATCCAGGAGTACCTGGAGTGGCACGACATGACCCCCGGGGTGCAGCACCTGGCCCTCCGCACGGATGACGAGCTGCACAGCGTGGCCGAGCTCCGTCGCCGCGGCGTGGACTTCCTGGCCATTCCCGAGGCCTACTACGAGGGCGTCTGGAAGCGCGTGGACGCCATGCTGACCACCCATGGCCACCACGCCGTGAAGGAGGACCACCAGCGGGTGCGCGACCTGGGGATCCTGGTGGACGCCGACGACGAGGGCTACCTGCTGCAGCTCTTCACGAAGCCGCTGCAGGATCGCCCGACCCTGTTCTTCGAGATCATCTGCCGCCGTGGGAGCCAGAGCTTCGGCAAGGGCAACTTCAAGGCCCTCTTCGAGGCTCTGGAACTGGAGCAGGAGAAGCGCGGCAACCTCTGATCCGGGGCTTCCGCCGTATCCTCGGCGTCCATGGCCGTCCGCCACGGCCCGCCGCCACGGCGGGTGCTCATCTCCTGCCTTCGGCTGCTCGGCGATGTGGTGCATGGTGAAGACGGCGCATCCGGCCTGCGAGGTGGACTACCTGGTGCCCGCGGGCATGGGCGACTTCCTTCGGTGCGACCCTCGGGTGCGAGGGGTGATCGAGCATGTCCGCCGCGGCCGCTCGTACCTGCCGCGCATCCTGATGCGGTACGACTGGTCGTTCAGCATCAACGGATCGGACCGCGGCATCATCAGCGTGGCCGCCTCCGGCGTCCGAAGGCGGATCGCCCAGGTCGACCCCGATCTGCCGCTGGGTAAACGCTGGAAGCGGCTGGTGCTGACGCACCCGGTGGAGATGCCCGGCGGCAAGCCGGTCATCAAGTGGTGCGTGCACCTGGCCCGGGCCGCGGGACTCGCCCCGACCCGATGCCGCGCCTCGGTGCACTGGTCCGCATCGCATGCGGACCGCGTGCAGGCATTGCTCCGCGGCGCCGGCATCGCGGATGGCGGCTGCTTCGTGTTTCACCCGTTCTCGCGGTACCCCTACAAGGAATGGAACCTGGATCGGGTGGTCGAGGCCAGTGACCGCATCGCCCGCGCGCACGGACTTCGTCCCCTCTGGACGGGAAGCGCCTCCGACCGCGACCGGGCGATGCTGACGGAGGCCGCCTCTCGCGCCGCGGTCACGCCCGTGATCTGCGCGGGCACGCTGAACCTGAACGAGCTGGCATGCCTGATCGCCCAGTGCCGGCTGTTCCTGGGCGTGGACACGGCCATCACCCACCTGGCGGCCACCACCGACGTGCCTCTGGTGGCGCTCTTCGGCCCCACCCCCACCTGCGGCTGGTCACCCTGGAACAACCACAGTCCCCTGGACCACGATTTTCCTGCGGAACCCGGCTCCTTCCGCAACGGCCACATCAGCGTGCTGCAGGATGGCGAGGTGTTTCGCCGAGAGCACCGCTGGACCATGGACATGCAGCGGCCCACGGACGCGATGGCCGCCATCACGGTGGACCAGGTGGTCACCGAGGCCGATCACCTGCTTCGCACCACCTCCGTACACTCCGCCCCGTGATTGCGCACAAGTTCGGCGGCAGCAGCGTGGCCGACGCGGAGCGCATGCGCTCCGTGGTGAACCTGCTCGCCGAACGGGATGAGCGGCAGGTGGTGGTCATCTCGGCCATGAAGGGCGTGACGGATGCGCTGATCGGGCTGGTGCGGCAGGCCGCGGCGCGCGATCCGTCGTGGCCGGCGGCCGTGGAGGCCCTGGAGAGGAGACATCAGGACACCGCCGCCGCCCTGCTCGGGCCCGGGGCGATCGAGGTCTCGGACCGCCTTCGACGCGAATTCGAGGCGTTGCGCGAGGTGCTGCAGACGCAGGCTCGACTGGGCGCCCCATCCGACGACCTGCTCGACGCGGTCTCGGGCCTGGGAGAGGTCTGGTCCTCCATGCTCATCGAGGCCTCCATGCGAGACCGCGGACTGAAGACCCGGTGGATCGATGCCCGAGAGGTGCTGGTGGTGGAGAAGGGTGAACTGGGCGCCATGGTCGACTGGCCGCTCTCGCAGGCGCGACTGGATGCCCTGACCCCAGCCGAGCGAACCGTGGTCACGGGCTTCGTGGCCCGCACCCGCGAGGGTCGTCCAACCACCCTGGGCCGCAACGGGAGCGACTATTCGGGGGCCATCTTCGCGGCGCTCTGCAACGCCAGCGAACTGCACCTCTGGAGCGATGTCGAGGGCGTCTTCTCCGCGGATCCTCGCGTGGTCCCCGAGGCGGTGCTCATCGACCGACTCTCCTACGCGGAGGCCTGCGAGCTGGCCTACTTCGGGGCCAAGGTCATCCATCCCCAGACCATGGCGCCCGCGGTGGCCCGGGACATTCCCATCATCGCGAGGAGCACCTTCCATCCCGGGCATCCGGGCACGCGGATCGACCACACGCCGGGCACCGACCAGCCAGTGAAGGGCGTGACCCAGTTCTCCGGCCTGGCCATCCTGGACATCGAGGGAGCGGGCATGATGGGGGTGCCCGGCACCGCGGAACGCGCCTTCGCCGCGCTGCACCGGGCCGGCGTGAGCGTGGTGATGATCAGCCAGGGCTCCAGCGAGCATTCCATCTGCTGCGTGATCCGCCAGACCGACGCGCCGAGCGCCGTGCAGGCCGTGCGTCATTCGTTCGCCCGCGAACTGGAGGCGGGACTGATCACCGAGGTGACCGCCGAGTCCGGCATCGCGGCGCTGGCCGTGGTGGGTGACGGCATGGCGGGCCATCCGGGCACGGCCGGGAGGCTCTTCGACGCGCTGGGTCGCGCGGGCGTGAACGTGCGCATGATCGCGCAGGGTGCCAGCGAGCGGAACATCTCCGTGGCCATCCAGGCCGCCGATGCCGATCGCGCCCTGCGCGCCGTGCACGCGGGCTTCTACCTGAGCCCGCACACCATCTCCGTGGGCGTGATCGGCGTGGGCACCGTGGGCGCGGCGCTGCTTCGCCAGCTTCAGGAGCGATCGCCGTCGCTGCGGGAGCGTCACCGCATCGATCTTCGCGTGCGCGCCGTGGCGGGCAGCCGACGCATGCACCTGGGCGAGACCTTCCGAGCATCGGCGGATCCTCGGCCGGCCCTGGACCGCGAGCTGGATCTGGACGCCTTCGCCCGGCACGTGCAGTCCCCGGGCATGCCCCATGCGGTCATCGTGGACTGCAGCGGAAGCGATGCCGTGGCGGATCGCTACGCGGCATGGCTCTCGGCGGGCATCCACGTGATCACCCCGAGCAAGTGCGCCGGCTCCGGACCGCTCTCGCGATACCGCGCCATCCGCGCCGCGGGCGGCCTCTTCCGCTACGAGGCCACGGTGGGCGCCGGTCTGCCCATCATGACCACGGTGCGCGACTTGCTCGACACCGGCGACCAGCTGCAGGCCGTGGAGGGCGTGCTCTCAGGCACGATGGCGTGGCTCTTCAACCGCTACGACGGCAGCGTGCCCTTCGGGCGACTGGTGCTCGAGGCACGCGAGCGCGGCTTCACGGAGCCCGATCCTCGCGATGACCTCTCGGGTCTCGACGTGGCGCGCAAGCTGGTCATCCTGGCCCGGGAGGCGGGCTGGGAGCGATCGCTCGAGGACGTGTCGCTGGAATCGCTGGTGCCTCCGGAGATGCGAAGCCTGCCGCTGCAGGATTTCCTGGCCGGGGTGGACGCCCTCGAGACGCCCATGCGTGCGCGGCTGGAGCAGGCTCGGTCCCGAGGTCGGGTGCTTCGCTACACCGCCAGCCTGGATCGGAGCGGCGCCATGCGCGTGGGTCTGGCGGAACTGCCGCCGGACCATGCGCTGGCCCACCTGCGACTCACCGACAACATGGTGCAGTTCACGACCACGCGGTACGCGCAGAACCCGCTGGTGGTGCAGGGACCCGGTGCCGGACCGGATGTCACGGCGGCCGGGGTCTTCGCCGACCTGCTTCGCGTGGCCGTGGCGCTCGGAGCCCGATTGTGAGGCACGCCACCGCCATCGCTCCACGCACCGTCGGCAACGTGGCGGCGGGTTTCGACATGCTCGGCCACGCTCTCGAGGGCCCGGGCGACCAGGTGACCGCCGTTCGCAACGCATCGGGTCAGGTTCGCGTGCTCTCGATCGAGGGCGCGGACACGGCCCTGCCCACCGAGGCCCAACGCAACACCGCCGGGCGCGCCGTGCAGCACCTGCTGGCGTCCTGTCCACCGGGCACCGGCTTCGATCTCCGCATTCACAAGGGGATCGCCATGGGATCCGGCATGGGCGGCTCCGCGGCCTCGGCCACTGCAGCCGTGGTGGCCGCCGCCGCCACGCTTGACGAGGCGCCCGGCATGGACACGCTCTACGCGGCAGCCGTGGCTGGCGAGAGCGCCGCCACGGGAGCCGCCCACGGCGACAACGTGGCTCCATCGCTGCTTGGCGGCCTGGTGATCGCTCCATCGACGGGCACGCCGCGGCGCGTGCCGGTGCCTGCCTGGCTGCATGCCGCCGTGGTCCGACCCCACTTCCCCCTGGAGACCCGGCGAAGCCGCGAGGTGCTGCAGGCCCCCTATCCGCTGCACGACTTCGTGCTGCAATCCGAGGCGCTGGCCCTGCTGCTCATGGGATGCATGCAGGATGATGCGGCCTGCATCCACCGAGGCTTGCGCGACGTGCTGGTGGAGCCGCGCCGAGCGCCCCTCATTCCCGGCTTCGCGGCGGTGAAGGCTGCGGCCCTGCAGGCCCACGCGCTTGGCGCCAGCATCTCCGGAGGCGGGCCGAGCGTGTTCGCCTGGTTCGAGTCACGAGCGGCGGCCGAGCGAGGCGCGACCGCCATGCAGGCCGCGTTCAGCGCAGCCGGGCATGGATCGGAATCGGTGGTCAGTCCGGTGAACGCGCCCGGCGCCAGGGTCCTGGCATGATCGTGCGCAGCACCCGAGGGGCGAGCGAGGCCACGCTCTCCGAGGCGATCGGCCTTGGGCTGGCGCCCGATGGTGGACTCTTCATGCCTCCGGTGATTCCACCGCGAGGCACGCCGTGGCCCGAGACGCTGGTGGAAACGGCCGAGGCGCTCCTGGCACCCCTGGTGCAGGACGATCCACTGGGGCCCCACCTGCGAGCCTGCGTGCACGAGGCGTTCAGCTTCGAGGCGCCCACGCGATGGCTCGACGGTCGGACGGGCCTGCTGGAGCTCTTCCACGGCCCCACCGCGGCGTTCAAGGACTTCGGGGCCCGATTCCTGGCGGCCGTGATGCGGCGCATGCCCTCGTCGATCCCCGTCCGCACCGTGCTGGTGGCCACCAGCGGCGACACGGGTGCGGCGGTGGCTTCGGCATTCCACGCGCAACCCGGCTTTCGCGTGGTGATCCTGTACCCGGACGGGCGCGTGTCACCCCGACAGGCGCACCAACTGGGCGCCTTCGGGGAAAACGTGCGGGCCTTTCGCGTGGCCGGCACCTTCGATGATTGCCAGCGGCTGGTGAAGGGCGCTCTCGCGGATGCCTCGCTGGTCCGCGCCCATGGCCTCGTCTCGGCCAACAGCATCAGCCTGGGCCGGCTGCTTCCGCAGATGGCCTACTACGCGCTCGCCGCCTCGGCGTGCGTCCGCACCGGCCGCGACATGCCAGGCTTCGTGGTGCCCACCGGCAACCTGGGCAACGCCTTCGCCTGCCTGCTGGCGCGTGAGCGTGGAGCTCCCATCCGACGGGTGATGCTGGCCACCAACGCCAATCGTGCCCTGGTCGCGCTGGCCGCCACGGGGCGATTCGAGCCGGCCCGAACGGTGGCCACGCTGGCCAACGCCATGGATGTCGGCGCCGCGAGCAACGCGGAAAGGCTCCTGGACCGCTTCCCGCAGATGCGTCATGCCCTGGACGCCGACTGGGTGGACGACGAGGCCATCCGCGAGGCGATCCAGGCGACGGACGCCGAACATGGCCTGGCCATCTGCCCGCACACCGCCTGCGGCATGGAGGTGCTGCGACGCCTGCGTGCGCAAGGGGATGGCGACACGTGGATCGTGGCCGCCACCGCGCACGCGGCCAAGTTCGACAGCGTGGTCGAACCCCTGCTCGGCCGCGCCGTTCCCGTGCCGCCTGCACTGGCCGCGCTCCTGGCGCAGACCAGCCACGCCGAACCGCTGGCGGCGGATGGCGTGGCCCTGGCTGCAGCGCTGCGCTGAGGACGGCCTCAGCGCCCGTCGACGCGGTAGAAGCCTCGCGGATTCACCATGAAGTAGGCGTCGTACGGCTCGAGCGGCGGCAGCTTCACGTACGGCCGCCCCTGGTCGTCATGCTCCATGAAGAGCATCCACAGCGGGCTCATGGGCTTGTCCGTCGGCTTCTTGCGGATGCCCTCCTCGCGGATCTCGTTCACCAGGTGGTCGATCCACTTCAGCTGCACGGCCTTGTCGGCGAACTCATCCCAGTCGCCGCTCTTCTTCGCCGAGTACATGCGGGCCTTGAACTCGTCGAGCGTGATCCCCATCTTGTTCGCGATGGGAACCGCCAGACGTCGCTCCCACTCCTGCATGGTCTTGACCTCCTGCTCGATGTCGGTCATGTTGCCGCTGGCGCTGCTGGACATCTGGTGGTGCAGGATGATGGCGTTGGGGTAGGCGTAGCTGTGCGGCGCCAGCGTGGCGATGGTGGCCGCCATGCTGGCCGCGAAGCTCTTCACCACCACGTGCACCGGGGCGTCGCTGGTCTCGATGGCCTTCAGGATGCGGTACCCCTGCATCACGCTGCCGCCCGGCGAGTTGTTGATCACGATGAAGATCGGCTTGGTGCGGTCCTGGTTGTTGAAGTAGTCGATGCGGTCGCAGACATAGTCCGCGGTGCCGGACACGATCGGCCCGTCGAGCGCGATCTTGCGGTCACTGACCATGAGCACGCCGTCCTTGAACGGCTGGTCCGTGTAGGCGATGGGCGAGGTCACCAGGTCCCGCCACTTGTCCTTGCCATCCTGGCCCTGCAGCATGGCGGCGGTGGTGCGGGCCTCGATCTCCGCCCGCATCTGCTCGTCGGCCATCCTGGACTGCTCGGCCTTCCGCTTCTCGGCCGCCAGCGCGTTCTCGATGGAGAGGGACTCCTGCTCGCGCTTCAGTCCGGCCACCTTGGCCTTGTGCTGGGCTTCCGCCAGATCCTGCTGCACGCGAAGGCGGTCGATCTCGGCCTTGGTGGCGGAGAGCTCGGCGTCGAGCTTCGCGGCCGCCAGCGACTGCGTCTGCTTCAGCCGATCGTGCTCGGCATTGAGCGGCGCCAGTTCGCTCTTCAGCGTGGCGTCGCGCAGCTGCGCGGCCCGCTGCATGGCCTCCAGCTTGTCCTTGTCGGGCTCGGACGCCGCCGTCTGCTTCGCGTTGGCCAGGGCCAGCTCCGCATCCAGCCTGGCCTTCTGCGCCTTCAGGTCGGCCAGCTGGGATTCCAGCTGCTGCTGGCGAAGATCGGCCTCGAGTCGGAGCCGCTTCAGCTCCTTCTCACGCCCGGCATCCGGATCATCCGCCTTCTCCTTCTCCGCGGGTTTCTCGGTGGCCGTGGCCTGAGCCCAGGCGGGCGCAGCGAGCACCAGCGAGAGGAAGGCGAGCGGAATCGACGCGTGGCGGTTGAATCGCTGCATGGAAGGTCCTTGATGGTTCGGGTTCCCGGGCGAGTCGTGAATGTATGCCCCGCCGGGCGATCCGGCGAGGGTCACCCCCGACGCCCGAGCACCATGCCCAGTTCGTGGAAACCGGATGGGTGCGGCACCCTGGCGTAGGGCGGGCTGGGCCAGTCCCAGCGATCGCCATCGAACAGCATGCGCATGGCGTTGATGTCGCAGTGGTAGGCCGGTCCCTCGATCAGCCCCTCCTCCACTGCGGCGGGCCGGGGCCGCTGGGCGAACAGGGCATGGAGCCGTCCCCCCGGGCGGATCCAGGCCGCCAGCGATGCCTCGTGGGAACGCCACCGGGTGGGATGCAGGGCACACAGGCAGGTCTGCTCGTAGACCGCGTCCACCGGTTCGGGCAGGCGGAGGCTCAGCACGTCGGCCTGGATGATCTGGGCCCGCAGACCCTTCGCGGAAAGCCTGGCCTGCGTGCGGTCGCACGCAGCCTGCGCGTAGTCGATGGCGACCACCTGAAAGCCCCGGCTGGCCAACTCGGCCACCTCCCACCCCGATCCGCACCCTGGAACGGCGATGCGGCAGGGTTGCAGCGCACCGGCCTCGAGCCACGCCAGAAGCTGCGAGCTCGGCCCGCCCCGATCCCACGGCGTGTCACCGGCCTCGAACCTCGCCTGCCAGAACGCCGCGTCCGGTCCGGTCATCTGGCGGCCTGCACGCCGAGCACCTTCGCGAACTCGCCGGCAGCCTGCTGCAGGGCGCGTTCCGCGCGGCCCCAGGCCGCGTCGGCGTCCAGCGTGAGCTTGTGGCTCCAGATGGTGCGATCGAGCGCCGCCACCGGCTTGCCTTCCTGCAGCGCGTAGATCTGCACCGACGTGTATCCGCCCTCGCCGCGCGATCCCTGATGCACACCCAGGTCGACCAGCGGATCGTCGGGCCTGGCTCCGGTGATGGCGGCCTTCACCACCAGAACGCCCGGGCCGGGCCCGTCGGCCTTCGGCAGCCGGATGAAGTCGCTCAGGTTGGCCTGCAGCTCCCGAGGAAGCGCATCGGCCCGCTTGCGATCGTCGACGCGCACCCGCATCTCGACCGGCTCGACGAAGACCGACTTCCAGGCGGAGGGGTTGGCCAGTGGACTGCGCCACGTCTGGAGATCCGGATCCTGCGCATCGGCGCCAAGCGTCGCGCCAGCGGGCAGGAAGCGAGGCGGCGCCGATGGCGAGGCGCAGCCGGCGACGGTCAGGACGAGCAGCGCGGACGAGACGAGGAGCCTGTTCATGCGGGGGGCATTGTGGCAGATCAACGCCGGGGCGTGCGTCACCCGGACGGAGCCGGTCCGAAGCGCGGCGGCGGTGCCGCGATCACGCTCTCGCCGTCGATCTCGATGCGCCAGGCATGCAGGGCGGGCCCCTGGCCCTCGTCGGGATTCGAGCCGCCGTAGAGCGTGTCACCCGCCAGGGGATGCCCCAGATGGGCCAGCCCGGCACGGATCTGATGTCGCCGGCCGGGCCCGATGAGTTCCACCTGCACCAGATCGTGCCCCGCGTCCGCCTTGCGGAGCACCTTCCAGATGCAGCGACCGGCGCTCCAGGCATCGCCCGCCTCGCGCACGGAGACCTTCGCCGAGCGCTTGTACCTGCTCTGGAAATGCAGCCGGAAGCGACCCTCGGGTGACAGGCCGCGCCGAGCCAGCGCCAGATACGACTTGCGCACGCCGCTGCCCGACTGGGAGAAGGCGTCGCGAAGCCGCTCGTGCGCCTCCGCCGTCATGGCCACCACCAGGCATCCGCTGGTCCATTGATCCAGTCGATGGCAGAGTCCCGACTCCTGGAGTGCAGCGCAGGCCGGCTCGGACTGCCGCAGCCACGCCTCCACCGATGCCGCGTCGCCACCCTCCTGTTCAACGGTGTGCCAGCCCGAGGGCTTGTCGAGCACCATCCAGTCGGCGAGGCGCCGGATCACCTGGGGCGATGGGGCGTGGGCATCGGACACCGCTCAAGTATCGGCCACCTGGACCGCGCCGGGTGAAACGCCGCCCCCACGGCCGTACACTTGCGGCCGAGGTCGACTCCCATGCCCCACTACATGAAGCTTGGTTCGCTGCCCCCGAAGCGCCACATCCAGTTCCGCCGCCCGGATGGAGCGCTCTATTCCGAGGAGGTCTTCGGGACCGAGGGCTTCGTGGGACCCACCAGCACCATGTACCACGTGCACCCGCCCACTCAGGTGATCGGGTGGCGCACCCTCTACGGCACGAAGGCGACCTACGTGGAGGAGACCGTGATGCGCATGCGTCACGCCAAGACCGCGGGCATGAAGCCCCAGGGCGACCCGGTGACCGGACGCGTGGTGCTCTTCGGCAACTCGGACGTGGAGATGTTCGCCTGCGTGCCGGCCGAGCCGATGAGCTACCACTTCAAGAACGCCCAGGGCGACGAGTGCCTGTTCATCCACTTCGGCAGCGGCACGCTGGAGACCAGCTTCGGCACGCTGAAGTTCCGCGAACGCGACTACATCGTGATCCCGAAGGGCACCATCTACCGCATGAGCTTCGATGCCCCGAAGGCGGGCGAGCCCGGACCACGCTTCATCGGGTTCGAGACGGCCAACGGCAGCCACATCGCCCCGCCGCCGCGGTACCTGAGCAAGCAGACCAGCCAGTTCCTGGAGCACGCGCCGTTCTGCGAGCGCGACCTGCGGGTGCCGGAACTGCCGCTCACCTTCGACCAGAAGGGCGACTTCGAGGTGCGCATCAAGGCCCGTGACTGCGTGCACGCCTACACCTACAGGCACCACCCCTGCGACGTGGTCGGTTGGGACGGCTGCTACTACCCGTACTGCTTCAACATCGACGACTTCAGTCCCATCGTGGGCAAGCACCACATGCCGCCGCCCACGCACCAGACCTTCGAGGGCCACAACTTCGTGATCTGCAGCTTCTGCCCGCGGCTGCTCGACTTCCACCCGCAGGCGATCGTGGTGCCGTACAACCACAGCAATCTCGACAGCGACGAGGTGCTCTACTACGTGCAGGGCAACTACAAGGCGCGAAAGGGCATCGAGGTGGGCAGCATCACGCTGCATCCGCAGGGCATTCCGCACGGGCCGCATCCGGGCACCGTGGAGACGTCGATCGGCGCCACCCGCACCGACGAGCTGGCGGTCATGTGCGACACCTTCCGCCCGCTCTTCCCCACCCGGGCCGCGCTGGACATGGATGACCTGGCGTATCCGAAGAGCTGGGAGGAGGAGCACTTCCCCGCGGCTCGCGACGCCGCCGCACGAACTCCGGTGGCGAACACGTGGTGAGCATGATGACCGCAGGCATCAAGTGGGCGATCGTGTCGGCACTCACCGCGGGCGCCGCGGTCTTCGTGGTCCAGCAGTCCGCCGCACCGCCCGCGACGGGAGCCACGCCGGCCAGGACCTCGCCCGCGGGACTGCCCGTGGAGACCGTGCTGCTCAACGGCAAGCCCTTCGAACTGGAGGTGGCCGCCACCCGGGCCCATGTGGAGAAGGGCATGAGTGGCCGAACCACGCTGGCCGAGAACGCCGGCATGCTCTTCTGCTTCCCGCAGTCCAACATCCTGAACTTCTGGATGATCGACTGCCTCATGGACCTCGACGTGGCCTATCTGGACCGCACCGGCAAGGTGGTGGACGTCTACACCATGAAGGTGGAGCCGCCCCAGGGCAAGGACGAGAGCCGCCAGGCCTACATGAACAGGCTCAAGCGCTATCCCTCGAGCGCCGACTGCCTGTTCGCCATCGAGGTGCAGCCGGGCCTGCTCGGCAGGATCGGCGTGAAGCGAGGCACCCAGGTCAAGCTGGACTACGCGAAGCTGCGCACCTACCTGAAGTGAGCCTCAGGCCAGCGCCGGCAGCACCAGGCCCCGGCATTCGCCCAGCCCGATCCTGCCCGTGGAGCCCCTGGGCTCGAACCAGCCACGAAGGATGACCTCGTCGCCGTCCTCCAGGAACTTCCGCTGCGAACCATCGGGCAGGTCCAGCGGCTGCGTCCCTCGCCACGATCGCTCCAGCAGGCACCCTCGGCTCTCCGGCACCGGACCGCTGACCGTGCCGCTGGCCAGCAGGTCACCCGGCCGCATGGCGCAACCGGTGCTCGCGTGGTGCGTCAGCATCTGGGCGAAGGTCCAGTACATGTCGCGGTAGCTGCCCAGACTGACCTGCAGGGCCGGCTGGCCCTGCTCCCGCATGCGAGCGCTTCGCAGGAGCACCTGCAGCCTCAGGTCGAAGGTGAAGTCGTCCTTCCATCGCAGGTAGGGCAGGTTCTCCGGCGCTCCGGCGTCTCGCACCGGCCCGGGCTCCAGCCACGGCTCGATGGCCTCGATCGGCGTGATCCAGGCACCCACGGACGTGCAGAAGTTCTTCGCCGTGAACGGTCCCAGCGGCACGTACTCCCACTTCTGGATGTCACGCGCGCTCCAGTCGTTCACCAGGCAGATGCCAAAGAGCCGCTCACGCGCACTGGCGATGTCGATCCGCTCGCCCATGCCGTTGCCCGGACCGAGCACCACGCCCACCTCGAGCTCGTAGTCGAACAGGCGGCACGGTCCGAAGGTGGGCGGACCCGCGTCGGCGGCACTGGACTGACCGAAGGGCCGGCGGACCGCGGTGCCCGAAGGCACCAGCGTGCTGGCCCGACCGTGATAGCCGATGGGCACATGCCGCCAGTTGGGCAGCAGCGGATTGTCCGGGCGGAACATGCTTCCCACGTTGGTGGCGTGATGGATGCTGGCGTAGAAGTCCGTGTAGTCCCCCACGTCCATGGCCAGCGCCATGCGGAGCTGGTCGCGCGGCACCAGGAATCGGGTCCGATCCGCGCGGTCACGCAGCGACGGCTCCTCCGCGGCCAGCAGCCGCATGGCCCACATCCGCGCCTGATGCCACGCCGGACGGCCCAGGGCCAGCAGCGGGTTCAGGGATGGCGCGGCGAGTGCCTCGCGGATGGAACGGTCGAGGCCTCGCGCCAGCCCCGCCTCCACCAGCAGGCTCACGTCAAGCGCCATGGCGCCGATGGCCACACCCAGTGCCCAGCGACCCGGCATGTCGGCCCGCTCGAAGCGGCCCCACGGCAGGTGGTGCAGCGGAAAGTCCGCGTCCGGCAGGTTGGCACTCTCGATCCAGCTTCGCCCCGTCATCGCGACTGCGCCTCCGCCGGCATGAGTCCCAGCGCGCGCAGGTCATCCTGCGGCTCGTCGAAGCTGCAGCTGCCGAAGCTCCGGATGAACCTGCGCCGGGCATCATCGATCTCGCGCACGCCCAGACGGTGATCGCGCCAGGTGATCGCGTCCTCCTCGAACCGGAAGGCCCGGGGATCGCGCTCCTCCAGGATCGCCTCCAGTCCCTCGCGGTCCAGCCGACCATGCCAGCGAAGGCAGGCGCCCACGAACACGCCCAGGAAGCCGAACTGGTCGCAGCCGACCCGGTCGTTCCGATTGCGGCAGGGATGATGGAGTCCGGCAGTGGCCTTGAGGGGAGCCTCCGCACAGGCGACCGAATCGATGAACAGGGCCAGCTGCGCGGCGGTGGGATGAGCCACGGGCGCCGTGCCACCGGTGCGAACCTTGGCCCCGGCCTCGAAACCACCCAGCGCCGCGATGGCGCCACGGGGATCCCGGTCCCAGGGGATCTCCACCCAGGTCTCGAAGCCCTCCGGAATCCGCTCCAGCCCCTCGGCCACGGTCGCTCCGTCGATGGCGCGGGTCTCGATGGCGTCGATCACCGCGGCCGTGCCGCCCTTGCGGTGATAGGCCGCATTGAAGGCCTCGATCACCTCCAGATCGCCGTCCAGCGCTCCCTCGTGCAGCCCCGACACGAGAACCGTGAGACGCCAGGCGTCATCACGGCTGCCACCCTTCCGGGGAAACAGGTCGGCCGCGGCCTGGTCGAACTCCTCGAGTCGCTTCACCGGCACCACGAAGCGGGAGAGCATCCACCGGTTCGCCGAGACGCGGTGCCTGGCGTACTGCTCCACGGCGGGACGCATGGCCAGTTCGGCGGGCGGAAACAGGCCGGCATAGTCGATGGATTCCTCCATCAGTCGTCGAAGGGAGCGCACGCGGGCAGGGTAGTCCAACCCACACGGACCTGCACGCAGCGTTACCATGACTGCATGCACTGGAAGCGGGTGACCGATTTCGTCCTCCGCCTGCCGCATCGACCGGGGGCCCTGGCCGCACTGGCTTCGCGACTTCGCGAGGCGGATGTCGAGTTGCTGGGCATGTGGGGCCCCGTGCACGGCCGGCACACCACGGGATTCCACTGCATTCCGGAGCGAGCCGAGCAGTTCCGTGCCTTCAGTCGCGATGCCGACCTGGAGGCCTTCGAGCAACCCGCCTTCCTGCTCCACGATCCGTCGCACTCGGGTGGCCTGACCCGAACGCTCGATGCCATCGCGACCGCCGGCATCAACATCGAGGCGATCCAGAGCGTGACCGTGAACGGGGCGCTGGCCGCCATGGTGTGGGTGGACGAGGCCGACGAACCCAAGCTGCAGAAGGTGCTCTCCGCCGCCTGAACCACGGGCGCGGCGGCCGCGCCATCAGAGCAGATCCATGGCGACCTGGCTGGCCAGCAAGCGTCCTCGGGGCGTGTGCCGCAGGCGATCCCCCGCCGCCTCCAGCAACCCCGACTCCATGTGCGCAGCGATCGCCAGCTGCCGGGCCACGCCCCGGCGCCCCTGCCGCAGGAGCGACTGCACCCTTTCCAGGGGCATGCCCTCGAGCAGCCGAAGACCCATCATGAATGCCTCGCCCACCTGGCCATCCTCGTCCAGCCGCTCCACGTCCTGCACCGGCGACCACGGCCCCTGCCCGAGCCAGTCTCCCAGTCGAGGCACGTTCCGCCAGCGCAATCCCGAGGCGTGGCCGCTGGCGGCGGGCCCAACGGTCAGCCAGTCCTCGTTCCGCCAGTAGAGCTCGTTGTGACGGCAGCGGCGCCCCGGCAGCGCCCAGTTGCTGATCTCGTAATGCTCGAATCCCGCCGCAGCCAGCGTCTCGCATGCGGCCTCATGCATGGCCACCTCGAGCTCCTCGGGCGCCCCCTGCACCTGCCCTCGCGCGTGACGCTGGCCCAGTGGCGTGTTGGCCTCGTACATGAGGCCGTAGCACGAGACATGATCGGGCGCAAGCGCGATCGCCTGTCGCAGGTCATCCCGCCATTCGTCCAGCGTGCCGCCCGGAATGGCGTAGATCAGATCCAGGTTCACCTGCCTCAGTCCCGCGTGGCGGAGCGCATCGACCGCGCGGCCGACCGACGCTGGATCATGGTGACGCTCGAGGGCCTTCAGCAGCCGCGGCTGGAAGCTCTGGGCGCCCATGGAGACGCGGGTCACGCCCGCCTCCACCAGCGCACGGGCGATCTCGGGGTCCACGGTCTCCGGATTCGCCTCCACGGTCCATTCATGGCCATCCGCCCAGGGCAGGCGCCCGCGAAGGTGCGCAAGGCATGCGCTCAGTTGCCCGGGCCGGAGCATGGTGGGCGTGCCACCGCCCACGAAGAGCGTCTCCAGCGGAGCCTGCACCACTTCGGCCCAGGCGTCGATCTCCGCGATCGCCCGGTCCACATAGGCCTGTCGCCGGTCTTCGGCATCCACGAAACTGTAGAAGTCGCAGTAGTGGCACTTGTGCCGGCAGAACGGCACATGGGCGTACACGCCACGGAAACGGTGGGAACCCTGCGCCAGGAGCGTGGACAACGCCACGGGCTGCAGGGTTCCAAGCGGGATGTCCGCACGCGTGGCCACGGGACAAGCGTACGGCGGACGCACCCGGCGGCGTTAGCATTCCCCCGTGCAGAACTCCATCGCCACCGCCGTGGTCGGGCTCCAGTGGGGCGACGAGGGCAAGGGCAAGATCGTCGATCTGCTCACCAGTCGCCACGACGTGATCGTGCGCTACAACGGCGGCGCCAACGCCGGCCACAGCGTGCAGGTGGGCGCCGAGCGCTACGCCCTGCACCTGGTGCCCAGCGGCATCCTGCACCCCGACAAGAGCTGCGTGATCGGCAACGGCGTGGTGGTGGACCCCGAGAAGCTGCTGCAGGAGATCGAGGGACTGCGGGCCCGTGGCGTGAAGGTGGGAAGCAACCTGCTGGTGAGCGACCGGGCTCACGTGGTGATGCCCTACCACAAGGAGCAGGACGCGGCGCTCGAGGACTTCATGGCGGGCGCCACCAGCGACCAGTCGGGCAGCCTGGCCATCGGCACCACGCGCCGCGGCATTGGCCCCACCTACGGCGACAAGGTGCATCGCACCACGGCGATCCGCGTGGGCGACCTGCTCGATGCCGCGTACCTGCGGGAGCGGCTGCGGGTCATCTGCAGCCTGCGAACCCGCGAACTGAAGGCGCTTGGCGTGCAGGCGCCACCGCTGGACCCCGACGCGCTGGCCGCCCGCTTCGCCGAGGCGGGCGAGAAGCTTCGCCCGCACATCACCGACACGGTGTACGGACTGCACGACGCGCTGAAGGCCGGCCGCCGACTGCTGTTCGAGGGCGCGAACGCCAGCCTGCTCGACATCGATCACGGCACCTACCCGTACGTGACCAGCAGCAACTGCAGCACGCTGGGCATTCCAGCAGGCACGGGATTGCCCATGCGGAACATCGGCCGCGTGCTGGGCATCATGAAGGCCTACAGCACGCGCGTGGGCGGCGGACCGTTCCCCACGGAACTGCTGGACGCGATCGGCGAAGGCATCCGCACGCGCGGCCGCGAGTTCGGCACCACCACGGGGCGGCCGCGCCGCGTGGGCTGGCTCGACCTGGTGGCCGTGCGCTACGCAAGCATGATCTGCGGCGCCACCGGCATCGCGTGCACCCTGCTTGATGTGCTGAGTGGCGTGGATGAACTGAGGATCTGCACGGGCTACCGACTGCCCGATGGCCGCACCACCGACCGATTCATTCCCGACGCCCATCGACTGGAGGGCGCAGCGGCGGTCTACGAAACGCTGCCCGGTTGGCGTGAGCCCATCCGCGACGCCGAGGACCGCGAGGCCCTGCCCGACAACGCACGACGCTACCTCGATCGCATCGAGCGGATCCTGGGCCTGCCCATCGAGATGGTGGGCGTGGGCCCCGACCGGCGACAGACGCTCGAGGCCGTGGGCACCGCATGACCAGCCTGCCGCGCCATGTGGCCATCATCATGGATGGCAACGGTCGCTGGGCGCAGCGCCGCGGCCTGGCACGCGTGATGGGTCACCACGAGGGCAGCCGAACCGTGCGCCGCATCGTGGAAGCGTGCGCTGAGCGCAAGATCGAGGCGCTCACCCTGTACAGCTTCAGCAGCGAGAACTGGAGCCGCCCTGCCGACGAGGTGGCGGCGCTCATGCTGCTGCTGCAGGAGCACCTGAAGAGCGAATTGCCACTCATGCTCAGGAACGGCATCCGGTTCAGGCGGCTGGGCCGCCGTGAGGGCATGCCGGCCGAGGTGCTGGCATTGCTGGACGAGACGGAACGCGCCACGGCGCAGGGCACGGGCATGGTGTTGACGCTGGCGCTGAACTACGGCGCTCGCGCCGAGATCGTGGATGCCGTTCGGGCGATCGCTGCCAAGGCGAAGGCGGGTGCGCTTGCGCCAGCCGCCATCGACGAGGGCACCATCGCTGGCCACCTCGGCACCGCGGGCCTTCCCGACCCCGACCTGCTGATTCGCACGGCGGGCCAGATGCGGGTGAGCAACTTCCTGCTGTGGCA
The DNA here is from genome assembly GCA_009926815.1 of Planctomycetota bacterium. Taxonomy (GTDB): domain Bacteria; phylum Planctomycetota; class Phycisphaerae; order Phycisphaerales; family SM1A02; genus SYAC01. The sequence goes on along the minus strand of RFOC01000006.1, from coordinate 129 downwards.
GATCAGCTACGCCGAGCTGCACGTGACCGAGACGCTGTGGCCCGACTTCGGCGTGGAGGACCTGGATCTCGCGTTCCGCGACTTCGCGGGAAGGCAGCGGACGTTCGGTGGATTGACTCCAGGCAGGAA
>RFOC01000050.1 GCA_009926815.1 Planctomycetota bacterium | reverse complement strand
CACCGCCTTCCTCATGCGGCAGGCCAAGCAGCAGGCCCACCGGCTCGAGGGCCTCATCTACGCGGTGTGCGACATCGACGAGGTGATCCGCATCATCCGCGAGAGCCGCGAGCGCGAGGAGGCCATCCAGAAGCTCATGGACCGCGGCTTCCGGATCGCCAAGGGACACCGCTACGAGAGGCTGATCCCGGAACGCATCGTGGCGGCCACCCGCCAGGGTGATGGCGCCCGCCTGACCCGCGTGCAGGCCGAGGCGATCGGGGCCATGCGGCTGATCCAGCTGGTGGGTCTCGAGGTGGAGAAGCTGGCCGCCGAGTTCACCAAGCTGCTCGAGGACATCGAGGGCTTCGAGGCCATCCTGGCCAGCGAGCAGCTGGTGCTGGACATCGTGCGCGAGGACACTGTTGAGCTGCGGGAGCGGTTCGCGGACAAGCGGCGCACCAGCATCGAGGCCGGCGAGGCCGAGGCCTTCGAGATGGCGGACCTGATCCCCGAGCACGAGGTGGTGGTCACCATCTCGCACGCCGGCTGGGTCAAGCGACTGCCCAGCGACACCTACCGCACGCAGGGCCGCGGCGGCGTGGGCATCAAGGGCAGCGACGCGAAGGACGGCGACTTCATCGAGCAGCTCTTCACCGGCAGCAGCCACGACGACCTGCTCTGCTTCACCAACACCGGCCGCGTGTTCCGCATCAAGACCTGGCAGATCCCCGAGATGGCCCGCACCGCCAAGGGCCGCGCCATCCAGAACGTGATCGAGCTTCGCGAGGGCGAGACGGTGCGGGCCTTCCTGCCCGTGGCCGGCTTCGAGACGCGGGAGGACTTCCTCTTCTTCGCCACCCGCCAGGGCCGCGTGAAGCGCACCGCCCTGCAGGACTACCGCAACGTGAACAAGGGCGGCATCATCGCGCTGAACCTGAACGACGGCGACGATCTGGTGAACGTGCTGCTGACCAGCGGCAAGGACCAGGTCATGCTGGCCACCGCCAGCGGCATGGCCATCCGCTTCGACGAGAACGACGCCCGCGTCATGGGCCGCGCCGCGGCCGGCGTCATGGGCATCGATCTGGCCGAGGGCGACACCGTGGTGGGTGCCGTGCGCTGCGACGACACGGCCGACCTGCTCACCGTCACGCAGAACGGCTACGGCAAGCGGACCAGCCAGGCCGAGTACCTGGTGCGGCAGGAGGACGGCACCACCCGCTGCCAGAGCCGCGGCGGCAAGGGCCGCATCGACATCAAGACCGAGGGCCGCAACGGCCCGGTGGTGGCGGTGCGCAGCGTCCGCGAGGGCGAGGAAATGATGCTCATGAGCCGCGATGGCATGATCGTGCGCAGCAAGGTGACCGACGTGAGCCGCATCGGTCGCAACACCATGGGCGTCCGCGTCATGCAGCTGCGGGACGCGGATGCCGTCATGGCGGTGGCCCTCATCGCCGAGCCCGAGGAGCCCGCGGCGGGCTGACGCGCCCGGACGCCCGGATACCATCCGACCCATGCCCATCACCGACTGGTCCGAGGACATCGCGCTGGTGGATCTGGGCGCCGAACCCCAGCTCTCCGATGATCTGTCGGCCCTGGTCGCCTCGCTCGATGGGCCCGGGGCGACCGCACGCCACGTGGTGATCGACCTCCACGGCGTGTCCCTGCTGACCAGCTCCAACATCGCCTCGCTCATGCGGCTTCGCAAGATTCAGCAGCTGTCCAAGCGTCGCCTGGTCCTCTGCCGGATCAAGGATCGGGTGTGGGCCACGTTCATCACCGCGGGACTGGACGAGCTCTTCGAGGTGGCCGCGGACGTGGGCACGGCGCTGGCCTCGGTGCAGCTGGGGATCCGCTAGGCCGTGCGAAGGCTCCGTCGACAGCCGGCCGAGGCTCGCATCGAGCTCAACCCGCTCATCGATCTGATGACCTTCCTGCTCACCTTCTTCATCTACGCCGTGGTCATGATGGTGCGCGTGGACATGGTGCCCATGGAACTGAAGCAGTTCGCCACCGGGCGGCCCGCCAAGCCCGCTCCCGCCGCCACCATCAGCCTGGACACGGATGGCACGCTCTACTTCAACCGCGACAAGGTCACGCTGGACGAGGTGGCCAGCAAGGTGAAGGCGGCTCGCGCGGCGGATCCGGAGACCGTGGTGTATCTGGCGGTCGCCTACGGCCAGGGGCGGGTGGACCGGGCCCCGCTGCTGCAGGACGTCTGGGACCGCCTCAAGGACCTCGGCGTGGCCGTGAACCTGGTCGGCAAGCCCAATGAGGGCGGTGCCCCGGCGCCCGCCACAGCCGCGCCATGAGCCTGGCGTCCACGGGCCTCGACCCGGCCACGCGGGAGCGGCTCGAGCGATCGCTCCGCGCGCTGGAAAGCGACCGACACCCCAACCTGCCGCTGCTGGCGGGCGTGGTGGTCAGCCTCGTGCTGCACGGCACCCTGCTGGCGCCCAGGTTGCAGCGGATGCTCTCCGAGGGTCACGACGGCGTCGACCGGACCCGTCGCGCCGACTTCAGCGTGGAGAAGGAGATGGAGAAGCGGCAGGCGCGCACCGACGAGCAGAAGCAGGCCGAGGACGACCTGCTGAAGCTGGGCATCGAGGACGGCACCACGCAGTCCACCATGACCTGGATCGGCTACAACGAGTATCAGCAGCATCTGGCCCGACTGAGCGAGGTGGAACAGGCGGCGTTCCGCGACACCGATCAGGGCGGTCAGCCCATGCCGCAGGCCAGGCCGGCACCGCCCATGGTGCCCCAGGTCCCCACGCCTGCCGAGGCGGCTCCATCCGCTCCGGATGCGCACTCCGCTGGAGAAGATCTCCAACGGCGGCGGGCACGATGCCGCCCACCACCCCTCGCCAGCCCGCATGCACGGCAGCCACGACGCCCGCGACCGGATCCGCCAGGAGCACGGGAGCGCAGTCCGCCACACGAACCGAGATGGCGTGACCGGCATGAGCGGTGACCAACGCGTCCGCTTCGGCGAAGGGCGGTTCGGATCGAGCGACCCCCGGCTCTCGATCCGCGTGGAGCACCACCGTGCCATGGACCTGCCTGGCGCGGATCAGATCGCGATCCGCGAGCCCGCAGGCATGCAGCAGACGTGTCCAGTTGGCCTGCACGTGCACCCACGCGTCCGCCTGGCCCGGCGCATCCGCCAGGCCCAGGTTCAGCGAGTCGAAGGGCGCTGGACTGACTCCTCCGATCCGGGTGCTGAACGCGTGCGGAATGCCCGCCCCGTGCAGCAGCGATGAGCGACGCCAGAGCACGCCGGCCTCCGACCTGATCGTCTCGAAGGGCACGCCAGATCAGAGACCCAGACGGGACCTCTTGGCCTCGAACTCGGCGATCTCCCGCTTGTTCTGCGTGGCCAGCGGCGCCCCGGCTCGGATCGCCTCGATCTCCAGCCGGGAGAGATGCATGGCCTCGAACTCGTAGTCCATGAAGGCCTCGCAGGTGGCCGGGGCCAGCGGCTGGATGAGGCGGTACATGGCCCGGGCGAAGTCCTGGATCTCCTGCTGGGCATGCGATTCCATGCGAAGCGAGAGGAACCGGAGCGTGTTGTGCAGGTCGCACTTCCAGTACCACTCGGTGTAGACGCTCACCGGCAGCGCGGCACGCGCCAGCTCACGCGCCACGCCGCGCTCGGTCAGATCGAGATACTCGCGATAGTTGGCCTCGGCACGGTCAAGCAGCTGCAGGAACCGCTCCGCGGTGCCGGCGTCGATGGGCTCGTCTCCGCCCTGCCTGTTCACCGTGCTCTGCTTGCGCACGCTGTCCACCGTGGGCCGGTAGAAGCGGTCCGGCACGATCGAGTATCGCGCCGAGTACTCGTTCACGTTGGCGGTGCGATGCCGGATCCACTGACGGGCCACGAACATGGGCATGGCCACGTGGAACTTCAGCTCGACCATCTCGAAGGGCGTGGTGTGCCGATGACGGAGCAGGTAGCGGATGAGCGTCCGGTCCTCGCTCACCTGCTTGGTGCCGGCGCCGTAGCTCACGCGAGCCGCCTGCACGATGGCCGCGTCGGCGGTCTGACCCTGCGGCGCCAGGCGAGGCATGACGTCGACCAGCGCGATGAAGCCATGCTGATGCACCGGGATCTGCCAGCGTGCGTCCCCCTGCATGAGGTCCACCATCGGACCCTCGGGTTTCACGCGCTCGATGGGCGTCTCGGTGGATGCGTGCTTCGCGGAAACTTCGCTGGAGAGGGCCGGCTCGGGCATCGGCCCATTATGACGGGCCGCCCGCCACCGCGGAACCGCGAGCCAGTGATCGCAGGCGATCATTCACCCGCGGCAGGGTGCCGACACCCGAGGGGAGCCCGTTGGACCCGAGGATGGGTGCCAGATCGGGCGAAGGCGGCCAGGCCACCTGGATCCGGCCCAGGGACTCCGCGAGGGCTGGATCCTGACCGGGCTGGAGGGCCTCGGCGGCCTGGGGCATGGAGCCGCCATGGGCCGAGGCGAATCGCTCGATCGCCTCAGCCACCCGGACCAGGTCCTGGTCCGTCCGCCGCGACGTGGCCCGGACCTCTCGCGTGACCCACCACCCGGCCACGAAGGCCAGCAGGCCGATGGCCGCCACGAACCAGACGATGATGCGACCGGGATTCCGCATCACATGCGGGCGCCTTCGAGGCGCGCACGCTGACGGGGCCTGCGGGGATCGGCCTCGGGGACCGCCGCCAGGAGCCGCTGCGTGTAGGGATGCCTGGGTCGCTGGATGATCTCGTCCCGGGAGCCCTCCTCCACGATCTTGCCGTCGTACATCACGGCGACCCGATCGCAGATGTGGTGGATGACGGCCATGTCGTGGCTGATGAAGAGGTAACTGAGCTGGAACTCGTCCTGCAGGTCCTTCAGCAGGTTCAGGATCTGGCTCTGGATGCTCACGTCCAGCGCGCTGGTCGGCTCGTCGCACACGATGAGCGAGGGCTTCAGCGCCAGGGCCCGGGCGATCCCGATGCGCTGCCGCTGTCCGCCGCTGAACTCGTGCGGGTAGCGATCCGCCGCCGCCGCCCACAGACCGCATCGCTCCAGCAGCCGCTCCACCATCTCGCGAAGCTCCTCCCCCTTCGCCACGCCGTGCACCTCCAGGGGCTCGCCCACGATGCGTCCCACCCGCATGCGGGGGTTCAGGCTGCCACCGGGATCCTGGAAGATGATCTGCATGCGGCGCCGCAGCAGGCGAAGTTCCTCGCCGGCCATCCGCAGCACGTCACGGCCCTCGAAGAGGATCCGTCCGCCGGTGGGCTCGATCAGCCGCAGCAGCGTGCGACCCACGGTGGTCTTGCCGCATCCCGACTCGCCGACCAGACCCAGCGTCTCGCCCTTGCGCAGCATGAAACTGACGCCATCGACGGCCTTCACGTGACCGCTCACCCGCTGCAGCAGACCGCGGCGGATGGGGAACCAGGTCTGGAGATCCTTCACTTCGAGCAGCGGCGTGTCTGGCATCGGGTTCTCGCGTCAGGGCAGGCGAAGACCCAGCTTGAACTGCCGGGTCGAGCCATCGGGCTGGATGATGTCGAGGGGGACGTCGAGGCGTGGATGGTTGCGCATCACCTCGCGGTCGAGGCGGGCATACAGGTCGTCGAGGTTGTTCACCGGCGCGTCGAAGGCCCGGATGATGACGCTGCCGACGGGCACCTCGGTCTCGGCCAGGCTTCCAGGCGTCACCTCCTGCACCAGCACGCCTCGACGCACGGACAGGTGGGGTGGAGGCGTCTGGACCTCCGCCAGCGTCACCAGCCGCGCCAGGCCGACGGCCTTGAGCGCCAGGCTCAGGTGCTGGGCACCCTGCTCCGGATCGAAACGCCCCATGGTGGCCCGGAGGGTCAACGTGATGCCCTCGGCCTCGTCCGCGTCCGGGGCACGCCAGAGATCGATGGCGATGGTCTCGCCCGGCTGGCAAGCGGCGATGCGTGATCGCATCTGCTTCGATCCGGCGACGCGCGTGCCCGCCACCGACGTGATCACGTCGCCGCGTCGGAGTCCGGCGACCTCGGCCGGGCTCTGCGGGGAGACATGGCTCACCAGCACCCCCTCGCCGCGGAAGAGTTCCGCGGCACGCCTGGCCTCGCGCCCGGCGGGCTCCTGGCCGCGTCGCACCGGCTCGACATCCGTGCTGCCGATGCCGAGGAAGCCCTTGACCACCTCGCCACGCTCGAGCAGCTGGCCCACCACGTTCTCGATCATGGACACGGGAATGGCCAGACCGATGCCGGCGAACTGGCTCTGACCCAGCGTGCCGCCCCGGCCGCTGGCGATGGCGGTGGTCATGCCCACCACGTCGCCCCGCGTGTTGGTGAGCGGTCCGCCCGAATTGCCCGGGTTCACCGCGGCGTCCGTCTGGATGTAGTTCTCGTAGGCGATGTCCTGCAACCCGGCCGCCCGCCCGATGCCCGACACGATCCCGGAACTCATGGAGAATCGGAAGTCGAAGGGACTGCCGAAGGCGAAGACCATCTCGCCCTGCTGCGGATCCACGTCGGCACGGCGTGCGGGCACCAGTCCGGCGGGATCCGTCCGCAGCACGGCGATGTCGGTGCGCAGATCCTGCCCCACCAGCTCGGCATCCCGACGCTCCCCGTCGTGCAGCTGGATCTCGATGCGCCGCGCACCATCCACCACGTGGGCGTTGGTCACGATGTGGCCATCGAGGTCGTAGATCCACCCGCTGCCCGTGCTCAGCACCATGCGCGGCGACCGACCCTGCCGCGGCGACGATGCGGTGCTGACGTGGACCACGCTGGGCTCCACCGCGGTGGCGATGTCCCGGGTGCTCTGGGACAGGGCGTCGAGCAGCGTGCCGGCACGCAGCCGTCCGTCGGCGGCGGCCATCTCCACCTGGGTTCGCTCCCGGGAGAGCTGGCGGACGATCACGGGCGCGCTCAGCAGCAGCGCGCCGGCGGCGGCCAGCGTGACCAGCGCAGGACCCAGATGCTCAAGCCTTCGCATGCGAACCGGTTCCGGTGCTCAGCATGGCCCGAAGACGATCGGTCTCGCCCTCGCCCATGCGATAGGCGTCCTCCGCTCCGCCGGAACGCACCCGCGATGACCATGCGGCAGCGGCCCCGCGGAGCGACTCGCCGAGGTTCGCCTCGGGCCGCGCGAAGGCGGGCTGCCAGTCGGAGAGACCCATCAGATCCTGAAGCACCACCACCTGACCATGACAGGCGGGTCCCGCGCCGCAGCCGATCACCGGAACCGTGGCCCGCTCGACGATCACGCGGCTCACCTCACCCGGGCAAGCCTCGATCAGCAGCATGCTGGCGCCGGCCGCCTCCAGCGCCGCCGCGTCATGGATCAGCGCCATGGCCTCCTCGGCGGTGCGCCCCACGGCGAAGTTGCCGCCCTTCATCTTGGCCTGCTGTGGTCGACTTCCGATGTGGGCCACGACGGGGATCCCGGCGCGGCTCAGTCGCTCGACCAGCGGCACCCAGTGGCGGTCCACCTCGAGCTTCACGCAATCCGCCGTCCCCTCGGTCAGGAAGCGCGCCGCGTTCATCATGGCCGTCTCGGGACTGGCCTGGTAACTCATGAACGGCATGTCGGCCATGACCACGCGGTCCGGCGCGCCGCGCTTCACCGCGGCGGTGAGCTGCACCAGGAAGTCCATCGAGGCGTGGATGGTCCCGGGAAGGCCCAGAATGACCTCGGCGGCCGTGTCGCCCACCAGCAGCATCTCCACGCCGGCGCGGGCCAGCCATCGGGCCGTGGTGGCGTCGTAGCAGGTCAGGCAGGCGAAACGCCCACCGGAACGGGCGGTGCGAACCAGTGATCGCAGCGTGACGGGAGCCTGTCTTTCCGCTTCGGAAGCCATGAAACGCGAGTCTAGCCGAGGCCGGGTTCAACGCCCTCAGAACCGCCGCAGCGGATTCGGGCAGAGGTTGTCGCGACCGGGCACCAGCAGATCGGCGATCTCCACGGCTTCGGCCATGCTCTCCCGGGCCTGCTCCATGTCGAAGCACGGCGCGATGAGCCGCCCCTCCTCCAGGTGCTCCACCGTGGCCACCGCATCCCCGGTGACCAGCGTGGTGGCACCGGGCGTGGCCAGCAGCAGGCCCGCATTGCCCGGCGTGACTCCGGGAAGCGGGAACAGGTCCACGCCCTCGGCCAGACGATCGGGCGCCTCCTCGCAGGCCGACAGAGCGGCCAGTTCCTCGCGCATGACCCGGGCAAGATCGTCGTCCTCGTGCTGCTCCGCCTGGGCCAGACGCGCGCCAAGCTGTTCCCGCATGCCCTCGCGCTCCGCGGCCCCCAGCAGGATGGCGGCTTCGGTGAACGCGGCCAGCCCGCGGCGCCGCATGGGATGGAAGCTGGTCAGGAAGACGTGGGTGATGTCCTCCGGGCGCTTGCCGCTGCGTTCGGCCAGGCGAGGGATCAGGATCTGCGCGGGCAGGCTCGGATCGACCAGGATCCGGTGCTTCCCGGACTCGATCAGGCAGGTGGTGGCGTGCGGCGGTCGCACCTCGCCCTTCTCGCCCCAGGAGGGATGGGCGGCGATCGCACCGATGGAGATCACGCGAAGGCGGGCGGGCATGGTCAGTCCGCGGGGGCCTCGGTGGCCAGCCGCCCCAGCGGGTTCCGTGGATCGCGCCGCTTCGCCTCCAGGGCCGCGATCACCTCGGGCGGCACCAGGCTGTTGAGGCGGGCCAGATCACCGCCGAAGGCCGCGATCTGCTTGATCAGGCTGCTCGAGACATACGCGAAGTTCTCGCCCGTGACGATGAAGACCGTCTCCACCCCCGCCACCTGCCGGTTGGTGATGGCCAGCTGGCACTCCATGGCCAGGTCGGTCACGTTGCGGATGCCGCGCACGATGGCCGACGCCCCCACCTGCCGGGCGAAATCGATGGTCAGGCCGTGGTAGGCCTCCACGCGCACCTTCGCCCCGTGGGGCTTCTCCCGAAGCAGCCGGGTCACCAGGGTGCTGGCGTGGGCCTTGCGCTCCTCCACCGAGAAGAGCGGCGGCTTGTTCGGATTGATGCCGATGGCCAGGATCACCTCGTCGAAGAGGGCCCGGCTGCGATCGAGCACGTCCAGGTGCCCAAGGGTGATCGGGTCGAAGCTTCCGGTGTAGATGGCCAGGTGCGACATGGGTCGTTATGGCTCCTGCGAAGTGCGGAAGGTAGCGGAATCCGACGGCTCGCCGTTGCACGTGCCGGCGGAGAAGGCATGTTGACGTTGTCCGCGGCCGACACCGCGGCGACCCCTGCAGAAGCCCCGCTTCGAAGGTGCCTCCTCGAAGCGGGGCATCTCGTTTTTCGGGCGTTTCAGGCCTTGGCGGCGGCCATGGCCCGGTCGAGCCCGGCCCCCCGCAGCAGCGTGCGGAAGTTCTCGCCGAAGACGAAGTTCTCCTCGGGGAAGGCCAGCCCACTGCGGTTCTGGTCGATGTGGCTGAAGACGATCTCGGCGGAACCGATGGCTTCCCAGGCGCCCGTGCGGTGATCGAGCCGCTCGATCTGGGCGTCGTAGCGGATGCACTGGCCGGGGACCACGTCGCTGTCGAGCGTGAAGTGCCCGATCTTGGCCAGGATCACCTTCTCCTTGAACTGCCTGCAGCTGCCCACCAGGATGCCCGCGGTCTGGGCCATGCCCTCCACCATCAGGCTGGCCGGCATGACCGGCTGGTCCGGGAAGTGGTCATGCATGTGCTCCTCGGCCAGGCTGACGTTCTTCACGGCCACCATGCGGCGGCCCGGCTCGTAGGCCGTCACCGTGTCGATCCACATCCATCGCATGGCGGGTGCCTTGGGCCCTGGAGCCGCTCAGCGGCTGAGCTTGCGCTCCAGGAAGTCGCAGAGGCTCTTCACGGTGAAGACCTGGCTCAGGTTCTTGATGGAGCGGTCGCCCTCGAAACCGGAGAAGTCGATGTGCGGAAGCTTCTGCTTCAGCAGGGCCATGCCGGCGTCGGTCACCTTGCCGTTCTGCACCATGGCGGGGTCCTGCAGCATGTTCTCGGGGAAGAGCTCGCCCTGCTCGATCTTGAAGGGCCTGTCCGGCGCGCTGAACTTCTTCTCCAGACGGAACGAGATGTCCAGGAAGTCGATGCTCTCGGCACCCAGGTCACCGGTCAGCGTGGCCTCGGGCTTGACATCCTCGGCATCCACGCCGAGCGCCTCCTCGAGCACCTCCGTGACGCCTTCCTCGATCTGCTGACGGTTGAATGCCACCTTGGGTCTCCATTCTGGGTGCCCGGGGCCGGTCCTGGCCGCGGGGCCCGGGTCAGGCGCCGGCGGCTGCCGACGAAGGAACCCGAGCGGGCCGCATTGTAAAGCGTCCCGAGACGGCTGTCTCGCCGGTGCCGTCCATCCGCACCACGCTGGCGGTGCCCTTCATGCCGAAGGTGCCGTCGCCCGGGTCCTTCTCGAGCGTCACTTCCACCTTCAGCGCCTCGCCGGGCCGCACGAAACTGCCGTAGCGGAAGGCCTTCACCTGCCCCAGCACCATCCGGCCGCGATCCTTGAGCAGCTCGCGGGCAGCCTGGGTGAGCGCCTCGAGCATGAACACGCCGGGCAGCACCGGAAAGCCGGGGAAGTGGTCGCCGAGATACTCCTCGGCGGCGGTGACGTTCTTCACCGCCGTGATCGAGGTCGGGGTGCGATGGAGCACCTGGTCGATCAGCTGGAACTTCATGCCGGGGAATCTACCGCGGGGCCGCGAGGGGCTCAGTTGCGGTACTCGCCCTCGAACTCGTCGGGCACGCCGCCATCCTCGTCGGCCTCGTAGCGGACCTCCTCGCCACCCTCGGCCGACTCGACCATGCTCTTCATGCGGTTCCAGTCGTCCTGGGTGATCAGCACCTCGCGGGCCACGCTGCCCTTGTGGTCGCTCAGGATGCCGGCGGCACCCATCTGGTCGACCAGACGGCTGGCCCGGCCGTAGCCGATGGCCATGCGTCGCTGCAGCAGGCTCACGCTGCCACGGCCCGACTCGATCATGATCTCGACGGCCTTCTCGAAGAGCGGATCCCGCTCGCCGCCGTCGGTGGCCGCGCAACCGCCATCCGGCTCGTCGGCCGCGGCCGCCTTGGTGCCGCGGATGGCGACCAGCTGGCGCTCGAAGCTGGGTTCGGCCACGTCCTT
>RFOC01000049.1 GCA_009926815.1 Planctomycetota bacterium | reverse complement strand
GCCGGTTTCCTTCGCCATGAGCCCGATCGCCTGCAGGATCGGCAGCGGATGGGTTCGGGCTGGCGACTGGCCTATCGCACCCGTGCCGGCGACGTGGAACATGTAGCATTCGTCGCCCGCGACGGACGGCGGATCGACATGCATCGCGAGGGCCGCCTGGGCCCCTTCGACGTGTGGACGCTCGACCTTCCCGCGATCGATGCCCCGCTGGACTACACCTTCGTCATCCAGGACCAGGACAACGCCGTGCGCGACCCGAACATCTACTCGCTCCAGACCCATCGAACGCCGGGGTTCACCACGCCGGACTGGGCCAAGCACGCGATCTGGTACCAGGTCATGGTCGACCGCTTCCACAACGGCTCGAAGGCCAACGATGGCCCGAACACCCGGGACTGGCGGCAGGAGTGGTACGCACCCAGCGCCTGGGAAGGGAAGGATGGCCAGACCTTCTACAACCTCTTCGTGTTCAAGCGGCAGTGCGGCGGCGACCTGGAGGGGCTGCGGCAGAAGCTGCCCTGGCTGAAGGAACTGGGCGTGAATGCCCTGTACCTGCTGCCGGTGTTCCAGGCCGACAGCAACCACAAGTACAACGCGACCAGCTACATCCACATCGACGAGCGGCTCGGGCAGGGTGGCGACTACGCCGCCGCCGAGGCGAAGGAGGATGTGGCGGATCCCTCCACCTGGACCTTCAACGCCAGTGACCGGCAGTTCCTGGCCTTCCTGAAGGAGGCCAAGGGCATGGGATTCCGCGTGATCATCGACGGCGTGTTCAACCACGTGGGCACGCACCACCCCGCGTTCCGCGACGTGCGCGAGAAGGGTGAGGCCAGTCGATTCGCCGACTGGTTCGCCATCAAGAGCTGGGAACCCTTCGACTACGAGGGCTGGTTCGGCTTCGGCGAGCTGCCGGTGTTCCGCAAGGACGACGAGCACGGCATCGCCAGCGAGGCGGCCCGCAGGCACATCTTCGAGGTCACGAGGCGATGGATGGATCCGGACGGGGACGGTGACCCCTCGGACGGCATCGACGGCTGGCGGCTGGACGTGCCCAACGAGGTGCCGCTGGCCTTCTGGCACGAGTGGTGCGCGTTCGTGCGGAAGATCAACCCCCAGGCCTACATCACCGGCGAGATCTGGCACCGCGCGGATCCGTGGCTCGATGGTCGCGCGTTCGATGCGGTGATGAACTACGAGTTCTGCAAGCCCGCGATCCAGTGGGTGCTGGACCGGAAGACCCGCATCACGCCGACGGAGCTCGATCGCCGCCTCGCGGAGCTGCGGCTGGCGTATCCGGCCGAGTGCACCTACGTGATGCAGAACCTGCTCGACAGCCACGACACCGACCGCGTGGCCAGCATGGCCAAGAACCCGGACCGGGAGTACAACCAGAAGAACCGCGAGCAGGAGGTGCTCACCTACGACGCCTCGAAGCCCGACGCCGAGCATTACCGTCGCGTGCGGCTGCTGGCGCTGCTGCAGATGACCTACGTGGGTGCGCCCATGGTGTGGTACGGCACCGAGGTGGGCATGTGGGGCAGTGGCGACCCCAACAACCGCAAGCCCATGCTGTGGAAGGATCTCGAGCCCTATGGCGACCCCGATGAGAACCGGGTCATGGACGAGCAGCTGGACTTCTATCGCCGCGCCATCGCCCTTCGGAACGCCCACCCGGCGCTTCGCACGGGATCGTTCCGCACCGTGCTGCTGGATGACAAGGCGGATGTCTGGGCGTTCCTGCGCGAAGGCGACGGTGAGCAGGTGCTCGTGGCGTTGAACGCGTCGGAGCATCCGGCCATGGTGGAACTGCCGGCCGAACTGGGCCCGGGCTGGACGCCGGTCTTCGGCGATGCCGGAGCCGGCGTGCCGGATTCGGCCTTCCCCAGGGTCGAGATTCCGATGGAATCCGGCCGAGTCTGGACTCGGCGGCTGAAGTGAAGGAGAGACCGCCCATGGAGAGGACGCCCCCCATCTTCCAGCGACGCCGAGCCGGCGTGCTCATGCACCTGACCAGCGTGCCGGGCCCGCACGGCATCGGGGACCTTGGCACGCAGGCCTTCGCCTTCGCGGATTGGTGTGCCGCATCGGGGCTGAGTCTCTGGCAGATGCTGCCCATCGGTCCGGTGGGTGGCGGTGACAGCCCGTACAGCGCCACCAGCAGTTTCGCCGCCGAGCCGCTGCTGGTGAGTCTGGAGCCCCTGGCCCGCGAGGGCCTGCTGCCGCGGGCCCGCCTGAAGGCGCCTCGCGGCCTGGGGAAGGGGCCCACCGACTACGCGGCGGCAAGGGCCTTCAAGTTCCCCCGTTTCGCGGAAGCCTTCGAGGCGTGGAAGCGGAAGGGGGGACCGCGGTCGGCCGGCTTCCGTGCCTTCGAGCGGCACACGCGAGGCTGGCTGCCGGGCTGGTGCCGGTTCGCCTCGGCCACGCTGGGCGGTCCTCGTGAACTGCATGCCTTCGTGCAGTTCCAGTTCGAGCGGCAGTGGAAGGCGCTTCGGGACCATTGCCATCGGCGGGGCGTGCTGCTGATCGGCGACCTGCCCATCTTCGTCACGCTCGATTCCGCCGACGTGGCGGATCGACCGGAACTCTTCCGCCTGGAGCGCAATGGTCGGCCCCGCGTGGTCACCGGCGTGCCGCCCGACTGCTTCTCCAAGGACGGTCAGCTCTGGGGGCACCCGCATTACGCATGGGCCGCGCATCGGCGCGAGGGCTTCCGCTGGTGGACCAGCCGCGTGGCCACGGCCCTGCAGCGGTTCGACGCGCTTCGCATCGATCACTTCGTGGGCTTCGTGCATGCCTACGAGATTCCCGGCACGGCGCGCAACGCCAGGGGTGGACGCTGGGCTCCCACGCCGGGTCGCGAACTGCTCACCGCGGTGCAGCGGCGCCTGGGCCGGCTGCCCCTGATCGCCGAGGATCTCGGCGCGGTCACGCCCGCGGTGGTCTCGCTGCGGGACGACTTCGGGCTGCCCGGCATGAAGCTGCTGCACAACGCCTTCTATGGTCCGGACAGCGGTGACCTGCCGCAGCACCACCCGCAGGCGTGCGTGGTCTACCCCGGCACCCATGACAACGACGTGAGCCGCGGCTGGGTCCGCTGGCTCTCCCCCGAGGCCAAGGCCCGCTTCCGCCGACTGGCGGGGGGCGACCTGAGGCGTCCGGAGGAGGCCCTGATCCGGATGGCCTACGCCAGCCCGGCCCGGACCGCGGTGGTGGCCATGCAGGACTTCCTGGGCCTGGGCCCGAAGGCTCGCATGAACGTGCCGGGGGTTGCCCAGGGCAACTGGAGCTGGCGGATGGAGCCCGGGGCCATCCCGGCCCCCCTGGCCGGCCAGTTGAGGGCTTTGGCCGGGGATTCCGGCCGTCTTGCAAACTGAGCGGATTTGCGGGAAGTTTGGGGGCTATGCCCACGGCTGCCAAGACCAGGAAGTCCCCATCCGCCGCACCTGCTCCCGCGTCGCCCCCAGGCGGCATGGTGATGGCGGATGCGAAGGTGACGCGGCAGGTCCGCCGCGATCTCGAGCGGCTCACGCAGGATCTCTGGTGGAGCTGGAACGAGATCGCGCAGCGACCTTTCGCCGCGCTCCATCCGGCCGTGTGGGATTCCAGCAATCACGATCCGCTGGCGGTGCTCCGGGCCCTGGATGAGCCGGTGCTCGCGGCGCGGTGCGCGGACGAGAGTTTCCGTGATCTGGTGCGTGCGGCGGTGGATGCCCGAAAGGCCTATCACGCCACGGTGCCGTGGTTCGAGCGGCAGGCGTTCCCGGCGGCCAAGGGGCTGCATGTCGCCTACTTCTGCAGCGAGTACGCCATTCACGAGAGCCTGCAGCAGTACTCGGGCGGCCTGGGCGTGCTCGCCGGCGATCACCTGAAGAGCGCCAGCGATCTTGGGCTTCCCTTCACCGCCGTGGGCCTGCTCTACCAGCAGGGCTACTACCTGCAGGAACTCCGCACCGACGGCAGCACCCGCGTGATCGAGCCCACCTGGGATCCGCGGAAGATGCCGCTCGAGGACACGGGCGTGGACATTCGCGTGCCCATCGGCGATCGCAAGGTCGACGTGCGGCTGTGGATCATGAAGGTGGGACGCTGCCAGGCCGTGCTCATGGACACGGACCGCAAGGGCAACCGGCCGAAGGATCGTCGCCTGACCGAGGGCCTCTACCGCGGCGAGCCCGAACTCCGCATGCGGCAGCAGGTGCTGCTGGGCGTGGGCGGCGTCATGGCGCTCAAGGCCCTGGGCATCAAGGCCTCGGTGTTCCACCTGAACGAGGGTCATGCGGCCTTCGCCAGCGTGGCCCGTCTGGCGCAGTTGCGCCGCAAGGGCGAATCGCTCGAGGATGCCCTGGCCGCCATCCGTCGAAGCACCGTGTTCACCACGCACACCCCCGTGCCCGCGGGCCATGATCGCTACGACGCCGACATGGTGGCGGACGCGCTGCAGTCCTGCTGGCGCGAGGCGGGTTTGGGTCGCCGCGCCTTCCTGGACATGGGTTCCGAGCGGCCCACGGATCCCAAGGCACCCTTCTGCATGACCGTGCTGGCCCTGCGGACCGCCGAGCACGTGAACGGCGTGGCGGCGCTGCACGGCCGCGTGAGTCGCGAGATGTGGCAGCAGGTCTTCGGCGTGGCCGATCCTGCCCTGGTGCCCATTGGTCACGTGACCAACGGCGTGCATGCCCGAACGTGGCTCGCACCCGAGGCGGAGGCCTTCTGGAAGGCCAGCATCGGTCTGGACCTGGACGAGATCGAGAAGGGCAGGGATCCCTGGGCGGCCGCCGAGTCGGCCCAGCCCGCGGCGTTCTGGGATCTCAGGAACCGGCTGCGGGCCCGACTGGTGCACTTCGTGCGAGAGCGGCTGGCCCGGCAGGCCCAGCGACGCGGCGAGGCGCCCGAGACGGCCATGAAGGCCATGCAGGCCTTCCGGCCCGATGCCCTGACCATCGGCTTCGCTCGTCGCTTTGCGACCTACAAGCGGGCCCCGCTCATCTTCCGCGAGCCCGAGCGGCTGCGGCGGCTCCTGGAGGATGCCGCCCGCCCGGTGCAGATCGTCTTCGCCGGCAAGGCCCACCCGCGGGATGGCGAAGGCCAGGCCTATGCGCAGCAGGTGCACCGCTGGGCGCGCGAGAACGGCTTCGAGGGCCGCGTGGCGCTGATCGAGGAGTACGACATGCACGTGGGCCGCATGCTGGTCAGCGGCTGCGACGTCTGGCTGAACAATCCCATGCGTCCGCACGAGGCCAGCGGCACCAGCGGCATGAAGCCGCCGATGCACGGTGGCGTGAACCTGAGCATCCTGGACGGCTGGTGGCCCGAGAGTTTCGACGGCCGCAACGGCTGGGCCATCGGTGATGGCAGCGAGGGCACCGACCGCGAGCGTCAGGACGCCATCGACTCGGCCAGCCTGTACGAGCGGCTCGAGCGCGACGTGGTTCCGGAGTTCTGGGAACGCGACGCGTCCGGCCTGCCGCACCGGTGGATCGCCCGGGCCCTGCACAGCGTGGCCACGGTGCCTGGCCGCTTCAACACCCACCGCATGGTGGCGGAGTACCTGGAGAAGAGCTACCTGCCGGCGAACGGCGGGTGAGCGAATCGATCCGGCGGGGCGGCGGCATTCGCAGGATCATCTGCCAAACGAAAGGACCCCCGGCCGGAGCCGGGGGTCCCTGGTGTTGCACGTCCTGGCAGGCCGGAACGATCAGCAGTCGCCGAACAGGATCAGCAGGTTGCCGATGTCGCCGGCATCCACCGAGCGGCTCCCATCGAGGTCGCCCACGCACTCGCCGCAGGCGCCGCAGTCGCCGAACAGGATCAGCAGGCTGCCGATGTCACCCGCGTCCACGGAGCCTGAACCGTCGAAGTCGCCCGTGCACGGCAGGGGCAGCGGATCGAAACTCGAGCCGTTCCAATTGCCCACGTACCCGAACTGGTACGAGGTGGACCAGCCGGCCAGCCAGTTCTCGTTGGCGTTGGGGCTGAAGGCGCCTCGGTAGGTGACCGGGGTGAAGAAGCACGTGCCCGGCGCCGCCGCCGCCGCCGCCGCCGCGGGACCCCCCGCCACCGGGCGAGGATCAAGTCCCAGCACAGGCTTGATGAAGCCCGTGGTGAATGCCGACAGGGAGGCATTCGGCCCGCGGTTGATCCGGGTGATGGGCAGCGCCGTGGCGGTCACGTTGTTGTTGGCTGCGCTGAACACGCCTCGGCTGGTGGCCTCGGTGTAGGCAGAGCTGTGCACGTTGTTCCAGAACACCGTGTCGGTGATCTGGTTCAACTTGCCACTGCTCTGGCCGGTGTAGGCCATGGTCGGCGTGTAGGCGCCGCTGAAGGGATTCACCGTGGAGAACACGTTCCAGTCCGTGGTCCACCGTGCTGCCCAGCTCAGGGTGCCGTTGTAGCCGTGGCCGAAGCCCGAGGCGATGGCGCCGCCGTTGTTGGCCTCGCCGTCACCGATGTCGTTGCGGACCACCTCGCGGGGCACATCCATGATGATCGAGTTGCCGATCTGCATGTTCATGTTGTCACGGTACTTCAGGGCGTGACGGCTGTTGCCGGCATCGGGCTGCCCGATCAGCGTGAGGTTGTACATGCTCACGGCACACACGGGCTGGGCATCGGCACGCTCGGCACCATCCGCCTCGATCAGCGAGTCACCCACGCCGGATCCGGACGCGGCGTTGATGGAGTAGCCGCCCACGATCAGGCCGAACTGGGCCTGGCCACGCCAGCCCTGGTCGACGTCGAGCGAGTCATCGCCGATGTTCCAGATGCTGAAGTACTTCAGGTTCACCTTGCCGCCCCAGATCTCGATGCCGTCGTCGAGATTGTTCATGATCTCGATGTGGTCGATCTCCGTGCCCTGACCCACGCCGCCCAGGGAGATGCCGTTGAGCTCGACGCCGCCACTGGTCAGTCGGAACCCGCCGTAGCGGAAGTTGGTGTACCGGAGCATGCCGCTGTCATCATCGTCCTGGCTGCCGCCGTAGAAGCCGCGTGTGTCGCCGCCCACCGCACCGGTCAAGCCCTCCATGAGCTGCACGTTGCTGCCGCTGGGAGAGGCGGTGTTGGTGGGCGGGGCGTTGCCACCGTACTTGCCGATGTAGCCACGGCCGAGGATGGTGAGGTTGCCCCACTCCGCCGCGGCCGCACGCCACTGGCCACGCGGGTTGGTGGGTGTCCAGGTGAGGTAGTCGGCGTACGACGTGAAGATGATCGGATCGCTGACCGTGCCCTGGCAGTCGAGCATGGCGCCGCGGGAGATCACCAGGGCGCCTGGATTCGCGCCAGCCACGCCAGCATCGCTCGCGATCACGGTGCCGGCCTCGATGGTCACCGTGCAGCCGGGAAGGGCGTACACGGTGTTCTTGAGCCGGTAGACGTTGTCACGGGTCCAGCTCACCGACCCGGTCAGGTCGGAGGAAACCTCGATCACGGCGGCCATGGCATTGTTGGCCAGCAGGGCCGCGATGCATGGAACAAGGCACATCGACTTCATGGACAATTCTCCTGAGAGGAACGGAGCGATCGGACGCCCCGACTGGAGTGGGGCTTGCACGGCGTGGGGCACATCCCCAACCGCATGAGCACTATGCCCCGTGTTCTTTCAGGTGATCCAAATGCCGGGTCAATGATCGGTGTGGAGATCGTGAAGGCTCGGTTCAGGCCCTGGGCTCACTTGCGGCCCTTCGAAGCCCGCTCCACCTGCTCGAGGTAGCGGGCCACGTCCTCGCGGGGCTTGATGGCCTGGGCATCACGCAGCAGGGGCAGGGCGTCGGGGAACCGGCCCTGGGCCACGTACACCTGCGCCATCTTGACCTTGGCTCCGGCCGCGAACGCGTCGATGCGGGCGGCACGCTCGTAGAACAGGATGGCCTGATCCGGTCGTCCGCCTCGGTTGTGATACTGGCCCAGCAGCATCAGGGCCTCGCCGTCCAGGGGATCGAGCTCGATCACCTCCTCAAGCACCCTGGCGGTGGCCTCGTCGCCCGCGCCTCCAGCCATGGTGAGGCGAGCCTCCAGCTTGAGGAGCTTCCGCTTGTCAACCTCCCCGATCGCGGTCCCCGCCGCGGACTTGACCTGGGCGACCAGCGTCCGGGCCTGGTCCGTCCCGCCACGGGAGGCAAGGCCCTCGGCACTGCGGATGACCCGGGCCGGCGCCTGCGAGGGGTCCTTGGCGTAGGCCCGGAGGTAGGCCTGCAGAGCCAGGTCAGGCAGCGACTCCGCCAGGTAGATGTCGCCCAGCGTGAACAGGCTGTCGACCGATGACTTGCCGATCGCGTCCAGCGCCTCGAGGTTCACTGCCGCCTTCTGTGGCTGCTTGAGCCCCAGATAGGTGTGGGCCTGCAGCAGCCAGAAGTCGCTCTTCTCGGGGAACGTCTGGATGAGCACATCAAGCAGACTGGCGGCGTCCTCGTACTTGCCCTGCTTGAACACCGAACGGGTCAGGCCGAGCCGCCACTCCACGTTGGCGGGCTGCAGCAGGAGTGCATTCCGGTAGGCGGCCTCGGCGGGCTGGTAGTCCTGTTTCTGCGAGTGGCAGTAGCCCAGCAGGCCATACGAGTAGGCGTCCGCGCCGCCCAGCTCGATCATGCGATTGAAGGCGTTGATGGCGTCGTCGAGTTGACCCTTGCGCACGCAGATCAGGCCGATGCTGCGGTAGGCTCGCCGGAAGTTGGGGTACTTCTCGGCGGCCTTGCGGTAATTGGCCAGGGCCTCGTCGGCACGGTCCTGCTGATACTGCACCCCACCCAGCGTCAGATCCAGCACGGCGGAGGTGTCCGGGCGGATGGAATGGCGCAGCAGGGACTCCGCAGCCTTGAGCTCGTCGGGCATGAGCATGCGGACCAGTTCCAGCAGGGCCATGTCATCGGTGGAGATGCGAGGCTCCACCTCGGGATTCACGCCGAATCCGGCCACGAAGGACTTCTGGAAGACCGGATCGTCCCACACCGCGCGAAGATCCGCGGAACCCACCTGCGTGGAGGGCGAGGGGACTTGCCCACGGGCCGCGGCGATGGCGTCGGCGAGCGAGGAGGGCGCCGCCATCGTCCAGACAGCGAGCAGGGAGGCAAGGGTGACGGGCTTGCAATGGAGCATGATGGTCCTCACTTCGGGGTGAACCTGAAGGGCACGCGCATCCGGCAGGAGACGCGCTTGCCGGCGCGGATGGCCGGCTCGAACTTCCACTGTCGCACGGCCTCCAGGGCTGGCTTCTCGAACTCGGGATGCGAGGCCTTCTCGACGCGCGGGTTGGTGACCCGCCCGGTCTCGTCGACCACGAAGATGACAGTGACCACGCCCTCGGCCTTGCGGGATCGCATCTCGGAGGGGTAGGTGGCGGCCACCTGCACCAGCGGTCGCGGCCGCTGGTCGATCTCGGACATGCTGAAGGCGCCCGAGAACTCCTCGCCGCCGCCGGGTCCGCCGCGTCCGCCGATGCGCCCTCCCGAGGCCAGAGAACTTCCGCCCGTCGCGAACTCGCCGCCTCCGGCGCCGGATTCACCGCCCAGGGCGGCCTCGAGGGCACTGAGGCTTGCCGCGTCCAGGGCGGGCGCATCGTCACCGGCCATCGCCTGCTCCACGGCGCTCGGTGGCGCCTGGTTGGGGTCGGGGGGAGGCTCCTCGGGTTTCTCGAGCTGCTCCGGCTTGGGCAGGTCCTGCTGTCGCTCCTTGTCCTCGGTCACCGATTCGGTGGCGATCTCCACGTCGCGCTTGCTGGCTGTCTCGGGCTCGTGATTGAACAGCAGCCCGCCGAAGAGCAGCACCAGCCCGTGAAGCACCACGGCAGCCACGATGAACAGGAGGCCGGCCTTGGTCATCACTTCTTGTCCGTGCTGATGGCGACCTTGGCGATGCCGATCTTCCGGACCTCGTCCAGAACCGTGACCACGAACTTGAAGTCGGCGGCCCCGTCGCTGTTGATGACCACCTTCGGATCCTTCGAGGTCATCTTGAACGTCTGCAGCTTGAGCGGCAGCTGCGAGGGAAGGATCTTCTCCTTGTTGAAGAAGATCTCGCCCTTGTCGTTCACGCTCAGCGTGACGGCCTTCTCCATCTCCTGCTGGTCACCCAGGGACTGGGCGCTCGAGGCGATCGGCAGCGCCACCTGCACTCCCTGGTTCTTCGACATGCTCAGCGAGACCATGATGAAGGTCGCCAGCAGGAAGAAGATGATGTCGATCAGCGGGATGATCTCGATGCGAGCGCCCTTCTTGCCGCGTCGTCCGCCTCCGGCCACGGCTCAGCCCTCCGCCTGGGCGGGCACGCCCAGGGCGAATGGATCCTGGTCCTCGGAGCCCGGCCGACGCTGGGAGGCTGGAACCACGGCGGGCCGGCCCTCGATCATCAACTTGAGCTGCTCGCCCGAGGCCAGCAGTTCGCCCTCCATGGTCTCGATGCGGCTGTTGAGGTAGTTGAAGGGGATGAGGCAGACGATGGCGATGATCAGGCCGAACGCCGTGGCAATGAGGGCCTCGGCGATGCCGCCCGTGATGGCCCCGGGAGAGCTGAGGTCGCCGCCAATGACGGCGAACGACCCCATCATGCCGGTCACCGTGCCCAGCAGGCCCAGCAGCGGCGCCAGCGTGATCACCGTGTCCAGCACGGGAATTCCGCGCTTGTAGCGCTTGAGCGTCCGGGTCTCCGCATAGGTGAGCGCGTGCCCCAGTGACTGCTCCCGGTGCTCCAGGGCGTAGCCCAGCGTGGTCGCGATGGGATCACGGGTCCTCTTCGAGAGCCCCACGGCGCCCGACAGATCTCCCTTGCCCACGAGCACGAAGAAGTCGGCCACCGCCTTGGCGCTGCGTCGGCGCTGCTCGTTCACCAGGAAGATCACGCGCTCCAGGGCCACCGCCATGGCCAGGATGGACGCGAAGAGCATGGGCCACATGATGGGTCCACCCTTGATGAAGATGTGCACCAGACTCGCCTTCTGGACCAGGGCCTTCAGGGCGCCACCCCGCGAGGCATCGAGCGGCAGGGTGCCCTCGCCGCTCGCCACGAGCGGTCGGACCGCGGTGGCCAGACCCCCGTCCAGCGTCCGGACCACCGGATTGGGTGAGCCCGCCTGCGGCACCGGAATGCCCGAGTCGCCCGAGTCGGCGCTGAAGAGCGTGACCGGTCCGATCATGGCGAACTGGCCCTGAAGCACGGTGCCCAGCATGTCGACGGCCGTGCCGGCGAAGCGATG
>RFOC01000048.1 GCA_009926815.1 Planctomycetota bacterium | reverse complement strand
CCAGCGCACCCATCCGACTGGTCACGCCGCGGGTGGAGGAGGGGATGAACTTGGCGGTGCTGGTGTACACGGGCTTCGCCAGCAGCACCTGCACGATCGCCACCACCACGCAGACCGTGGCCACCCCCACGATCGTCCAACGCTGTCGGAGCAGGGCATTGACCAAGGCCAGGGGCCGGATCGCCGGTTCGTCCAGCGGGCCGATCGCATCCTGGCCGGGACCAGGCTCGCCTGTCAGGTGGGGCATCCCGGATTGGCTCATCGGGGCTCCGCTGCCGGACGGGTGGCCACGGACACCACGCTTCCAGCCATGAGCACGGGATTGAAGGCTTCACCCTCCTTCGCGCCCAGCATGCTCCCGTCCGGCATGTGGACCACCAGGCGTGCCGGATCGGCATTGGGCGCGAAGCCGCCACAGAGGTTGATGTAGTAGCCCAGCGGCGCGCCGTCGATGAACTGGATCACGGCCGGCTTGGCCACGGCGCCCTTCACCTCGACGGTCCGCATGCGTTCGGTGTCGCGCTGGAAGGGGATCTCCACCACGCTGCCTGGAGTCACCACCGGATCCTCGCCCCGGGGCACCAGGCGGACGGCGTTGTTGGCGGCCACGATCATCTGTCGCTCCAGATCCGCCTTCTCCAGGTAGCCGCCGCACTGGGCGATGTACTGCGACAGGCTCTGGCCCGCACGGTGCTGGACCGTGAGCGGCCGCGTGACGGCACCACGCACCTGCACCGTGCCGGGATTGGTCGGCACGAAGAGTCGATCACCGTCCTTGAGCACGATGTCCTCGGGACCGCCAGGAGCCTTCAGGGCCTCGGCGAGCTGGATGGTGACGTCGTAGGTCTCCGGGGTCGAGCCTGGAGCCGTGTTCACGATGTTCCGCCTGCGGAGCAGCGTGGCTCCCTCGGGCAGGGCCTCGGGGCGGAGGCCGCCGGCCTTGCGGACCAGACTCGAGACCGTCTCGTTCCGATCCGCCAGGGAGTAGTCGCCGGGCAGGAGCACCTCGCCGCGAACGCTGACCACCTGCAGGGGCTCCCAGCCAAGCACATTGCGGATCATGACGCGGTCAAAGGCCTTCAATCGGGTCTGCTGCTCGCGAGGCGTCTTCACGAAATCGGTGGGCACCGGCACCACGAGCGTGGGATAGGTCCGATTCGAGCGATCCTCCTTGCCACCCTCCGCCTCCGATCGAGCGATCACGGCCTCCACCCGGTACGCATCCGGGCGAAGTCCGCCCGCCAGCACGATCAGGTCCTCCAGCGTGAGGTCCTCGGCCAGATCGTATCGGCCGGGCCGCTTGACCAGGCCATCGACCGACACTTCGCGCTGCATGGTCAGATCATCGTGCGAGTAGATCCGGATGACGTCGTTGTCCTCCAGGGCCATGTTCGCCGTGGGATCGTTGGAGAGGACCCGCGCCAGGTCGAAGGCGATGATGCGCTCGCTCACGCCGCCGGGAACCTTGCGGATCACGTGGGCTCGCTCCACGAAGGTCCGCTTGAGGAAGTCGGGATCCTGGAAGCCGCCCAGCGTGAACAGCAGGTCATAGAGCGTCATGTTGCGGGCCAGCTTCTGCTTGCCCGGGTTCTTCACGTGCCCCTGCAGGATGACGAACTTGTCCTCGCCCGCCAGGCCCCAGGCGGACTGCACCAGCACCTCGTCCATCTCTCGCAGCGGGAAGTTCGCGGCGGGATTGTCCGCGAAGGTGTACTGGCCCTCGGGACCCTTGGCATAGAGGGTCGCCAGGGGGAAGGTGATCAGGCGCTTGGTGAAGTCACTCTCGGTGCGGATCAGGTCCGCCCGCTCCAGGAAGGCGTACTCCCGGAGCCCCTCACCCTTGGCGATGAGCTCCGAAAGCCGCATGCCGGGCTGCCACTCGTAGGTTCCGGGCCGAGTGATGCCTTCGCCGCGGATGGTGACGATGTTCTTGCGGACCTGCACGTTGCGGCCCACCGTGACCACGTCGCCATCCTGCAGGTCGAAGTCCACCTTGGTGTCCGTCAGCATGGCGGCCAGGTCCACGTCGAGGTATCGCTCGCCCTGGTTCACCTCCGATCGACGGACCTGCACCTGACGCAGGTAGGCCTCGGGGGTGGGTCCGCCGGCGAACTCCAGGGCCTCCTTGAGCCCCTCGTCGCCCACCATCTCGTAGCTCACCGGACGTCGCACCTCGCCCTTCAGGGTCACGGTCTTCCGCTTCAGGGGCACGATCAGGTAGTCACCCGGCTGGAGCCGGATCCGCTTGTAGTCGATCCGGCCGCGCAGGAAGAAGTCGTACAGGTCCACCGTGTCGATGGTGCCGTCGTTGCGACGGATGCGGATCTCCCGCAGCGAACCCACGGGCCGAACGCCACCGGCGTTGTGGAGCAGGTTGACCACGTTGGCCACGGCTGCGCTGACCGCGTAGGCCCCGGGCTTCTCCACCTCGCCCACCACGTAGATGAGCATGGGCCGGATCTGGCCCAGGCGCACGTCCACGTTGGCGGTGCTCTTGAGCGGATCCCTGGCGTTGATGTACGCCGCGTAGATCTGCGAGAGTGCATTGACCAGCATGGGCCGGAGTTCCTTGAGCGTGACGCCGTTGGCCTGGACGCGGCCGCCCTCGTTGGGCAGCTCCAGGAAGCCACCATCCGACACCACCAGGTTGAACTTCTCGTTCATCTCACCCCAGATGCTCACCACGATCTCGTCACCGGGACTGAGCAGGTACTGCTCGTCGATGGGGCCTTGGATGATGGCTCCGGCGTTGCCACCGAAGGTGTCGTAGCCGAAGCCCGGCGCCGTGGTCGAGCCCTCCGCAGCCTTGCCTGCTGCGCCCATGAGTCCGCCCACCTGGGTTCCTGACTGTCCGGCGGCGGTTGCGGCATCCGAGGCACTGGCACCCGAGGGTCCCGCACTGGGAACTGCGGTTGGTGCCGCGGCCGGCGCCGCGGCCGGTGCGGCTGATGCGGACCCCGTGTCGGCCTGACCCCACGCGGGCTGAGCCCAAGCAATGGTGGCGAGCAATGCGATCAGGATGGTCACGATGGCGCGAGGCATGTTCATGGCGTTCCCTGGGATCCCGGAATCTGGATGCAATCGTAACGGGGCGGGTTTGGTCAGGGTGTCACGCTGACTGGGTTCCCCTCAAGCAGGCCCAATATCAGTTGATCGGCCGTGCGGGCGTCGAATCGCCGGGCGGCCAGTCGGGCTGACGCAGCGCCCATGGCCGTTCGCGCTGCGGCGTCCCCACCGAGTCGCTGCATGGCCTCGGCCAGCGCTTCGGCATTCCCCACGGGCACCAGCCAGCCATTCTCGCCGTCGGCCACGGTCTCCTGGCCCCCGGGAGCATCGCAGGTGATGACGGGTCGCCCCATGGCCATCGCCTCAAGGACCACCTTGCTGGTGCCTTCTCGGTGGCTGGGCAGGACCAGCACGCTGCATGCCGCAATGGCCGGCCGGATGTCGTCCGTCTCGGTCAGGTGCTGGACTCCGGACTGTCGAAGCCCTTGCAGCAGTTCGTCCGGATGCATCGCCGAGGGATTGGCGTCCCGCAGGGATCCGAGCCATGCGAACGAGGCTGCCGGCAGCGTGATGCGAGCCATCGGGCAGGCCTTCAGGTACTCCGGCAGGCCCTTCTCCCGAAGGGGTCTGGACACCATCAGGAAGGCTGCCTGCGCGGGAAGGGGTGCAGGCGTGAATCGGTCAAGGTCCACGCCCGACCCCGGAATCATGACCACGCGTCCCTGAGCATCCGCGCGGAGCGCTCCGCACAGGGCAAGCTCCCGTCGATCCGCCTGGTTCTGGATCAGGATCGCGTCGCAGTGATCGAAGGCGCGTCGAAAGAGCATGGCCTTGGCCCTGCGGACCCACCAGGCACGCAGTCCGTTGCCGATGAACCCGTGGCCCAGGCCCGTGACCATGCCGATCACCCGTGCCACACCCGCGCGTCGCGCGGCCACCGTGCCGTGGGCCAGGCACTTCGGGTTGTAGGCCAGGACGGCATCCACGCCGGATCCGCGGAGCGTGTCCTCGATCCAGCGGCCATAGGACCGGTCCGCCCATGGATTCATGCCCGCGGGATCCAGGGGCGCCTCAAGCAGTTGCACGCCAGCGGCCGCCAGCGGAGCGCGTGCGCCATGCTCATCGTGACCCGTGATGGCCAGCACCTGGTGGCCAGCCGCCTGCGCGGCGCGGATCAGGCTGCCTCGGAAGGCCAGCACCCGATGCGCGTCGCGACCGATCAGCGCGATCCTCATGTGGTGGGCCTCCAGTGCCGGGACCACTGCATCAGCATGAGCCGGTTCCACGTCCATTCGGCGTCCACGATGCGCCGCGACTGGAGTTCCCGCTCCATTCCCTCCAGGCATGCCGAAGCCACCCAGGGCCAGTGGGCGCGGCGCGCCTCCGCGATCTCCTGCAACGCCCATGCACGGAGCGGCCCCTGCAGCCACTGAGCCAGCGGCACGGCGAAACCTCGCTTGGGTGCCTGCAGCACGCTCTCGGGCAGGAGCCCCTGCATCAGTCGCCTCAGGATCCACTTGCCGCGCCCCTGGCGCACCCGCATGTCCACGGGAAGTGACCACGCGAACTCCACGATCCGGTGATCAAGCAGCGGCACCCGCACCTCAAGGCCGACCGACATGCTTGCGCGATCGACCTTCGTGAGCAGGTCATCGGGCAGGTAGCCCGTCAGATCCGACAGCTGCATGCGCGAGAGGAAATCCGGAAGGGCGGATTCCGCATCCGTTCGCCACCACGGGCTTGCCAAGCCACCGTCACGGCCGGTCAGCGTGCCGTACGCATCGCGCTCGTGCTCCGCCAGCAGCATGCCGGCCCAGCGGTGCATGCGGCGTCCGATCGGAAGCCCGCGCAGGCGGGCGGGCAGCAGGGGATCCATCAGGCCGCGCAGCGCGTCGAGACTGTCGGCACCCAGCGACCGGGCCGCCGCGGCAAGCGCCAGCCGCAGCGGTCGAGGCGTTCGCCGGGCGTGGGCCCAGCCGGTGGCCGCATGCACGTGCCGGTGGTAGCCGCCAAAGACCTCGTCGCCTCCATCGCCGGAGAGCGCCACCACCACGTGGCTCCGCATGGCCTGGCTGATCACTCGGGTGGGCACCTGGCTGGCGTCGGCGAAGGGTTCGTCGTGGATCTCCGCGAGCCGAGGCACCAGGTCCGCGCACGCCTCTGGCGCCACGTGGATCTCCCGAAGCCGGACGCCGGCCGATCGGGCCGTGGCCGCGGCGTGACCACCCTCGTCGAATGCCCGCTCCCCGAAGCGCGCCACGAAGGCCTCGGGCACCACGGCCGCTGACGTCCTCGCCATGTGCAGCACCGTTCCGGAATCGATGCCGCCCGAGAGCATGATGCCCAGAGGCACGTCCGAGACCAGGTTCTCGCTCACCACGGTCTGAAGAAGCGCCTTCAGCCGGTCCAGGGTCTCAGGCAGGCTTGGCTCGGTCCGCGGAGCGCTCGCGCGGGCCCGGCAGGCCATCGCCAGCGCATCCCACCATCGCTGGGTGACGCAGCGACCCGTGTGCAGATCCAGTTCCAGCCGGTGACCCGGAGGCAAGCGGTGCACGCCGCGCCACGCGGAGGTCTCGCCCGTGATGCAGTCATGGCTGGCGTAGCGAAGCATGGCCAGCGGATCCACGTCGCGCGGGCAGTTCGGCAGTTCCAGCAAGGCACGCGGCTCGCTCCCGAAGGCGAACAGGCCATGTCCCTCGGCGCCGATCCATGTCCAGTGCATGGGCTTGATGCCGATGCGATCGCGCACCAGGTGCAGTCGTCGCTGGCTCAGATCCAGCAACGCGATCGCGAACATCCCCGCCAGGCGGTCGAGCGTGGCCTCCAGGCCCAGCGCGGCCACCGTCTCCAGCAGCACCTCGGTGTCGGCGTGGCCCCGAAGTTCCACGCCACCGCGTCGAAGATCCGCGCGGAGGGCGGCGGCATTGGTGATCTCGCCATTGAACATGATCAACCAGCGACCATCGCGCGAGGCCATCGGCTGGCGACCCGCCGGTGAGGGATCGATCACGGAGAGCCGGCGGAAGGCCAGTCCGGTCCGGAGGGAAGCCTCGAACCGGATCTGGCTGTCATCGGGGCCACGGTGAGCCAGCGATGCGGCCATGGCCTCGAGCGTGGCCTGCTCGTGGCCCGCCAGCATGCCCGAGCGGTCCACGAAACCGGCCAGTCCGCACATGCTCGCAGTGTAGGAGGCGGTGGATGGTCACATGGCGGACTGGATCCATCGCCGCGCCAATTCCCAGTGCCGCCAGCCAGTGCCGATGCCGGGGCCACCCGCGTCGTGATTGACGATCCAGACACGGGTCATGGCTGCACGGCTGCCGGCACTTCGGTGGAACTGGGTGCAATCCACTCGCGAAGCAAGCCGATCCACTCCTTGACCCCATTCTCGGTCTGGGCCAGGGCCGCTCCTCGCGGAATCAGCATCAGCGGGGTGAATCGCTCCACCGCGCCGCGGGTCTCGAAGTCGCAGGGCAGTGGCGTGACGCGAAATCCGTGTCGTTCCAACAGCAGGCGAGCTCGCGGCACATGGCTGGCACTGGTGCACAGCAAGACATGACTGACGCCTCGCTGGCGGAGCGTGCGGGCCAGCATGGCGCTCTCATCCGACGTGTACAGCGCTCGATCGCAGGTGATCAGGGCCTCCCGAGGCACGCCACGCTCAGCTGCCGTGTCTGCCAGGAAGGAACTGATCGATGGAAGTGATGGAAGACCAAAATCACCTCCGCCGACGGCCAGCAGCGGGGCGCGACCCGCCTTGTACGCACGCAAGCCCATCTCGAGGCGATCTGCCGCGAGGCGGATGAAGAGATGCGCCGATCCGTCCTCGGCCATGTACACCTGCTGACCGCCACCAAGCACCACGATGGCATCGGCCTTTGGAGCACGCTCCGGGTCGAGGTAGGGGGTCTGTCTCTCCAGCGACCAAGAGAGCCACACGGCAACCAGCGGCGTGCTGGCCAGATACAGCAGCGTGAATCCGGCGGTGATCATGGTGGGCCCCAGGCGAGGTGTGCGCGATGCCGCGGGTGTCCGACGCATCTGTCGCCACAGCAGCACAAGTCCAATCGCCATCAGCAGCAGGGACACGCTGCTGGGCATGAACAGTATGGTGTACCAGCGGGTCGGGATCAGGTTCACGCAGCAAGGGTAACGGACATACCCCCCGGGGCTCGTCGTATGCTGGTCTGCATGAGCCCCCTGATGGGCGAAATGATCGGCACCGCTGCCATGGTGATGCTCGGAACCTCGGCCACCTGTCGCCTTCAATTCGAGCGACCAGAGCGTCCATCGCCCTCGATGACGCTGGCTCTCTCGTGGGCCACGGCCGCGTTCGTGGGTTTGCTTGTCGCCGCATCCCTCGGAGCCGGGCACCTCAACCCGGCTCTCACGCTGGGTCTGTACATGGCCGGCCACTTTCCCGGGGATCGGGTTCAACCCTTCATGTTGGCACAGGGCAGTGGCGCGTTTCTTGGCGCCGTGCTCATGTGGCTGACCTGTCTTCCGCGATGGGGCCAGGTCCGGGATGGCCGAACCCTGGAGTGCTTCTGCCCGGAATCCCAGGTGCGAGCGCCACTGGGTCTCCTGGTGTGCGAGATGGTGGGCACGGCGATGCTGGTGGCCGGTTTCCTGGCGCTTCGGCGGGCCTGCAACGCGGATGCCGTGAGCTCGTTCGTGGAGGGTCGCGGAATCCTGCTCTGGGCCATGGGCGGTGCAGGCATCATGCTCGGCCTCGCCCTGGCCACGGGAGCGGGATCCGGCCTCTCGCTGAATCCGGCTCGGGATCTGGGGCCGCGCGTGGCTCACGCCGTGTTGCCCATGCCGGGCAAGAGCGCTCACGCGTGGTGGCAGGCGTGGACAGCCGTCATCGGCCCCCTGCTCGGGGCATGGGTGGCAGGCGCGATCGCCCGGATCGTCGCCTGAAGCCGCTCGCCTTAGGATCAACCCATGCTTCGTCATGCCCGAATGACTCTCCTGGCCGTGCTCTCGCTTCTGGCGATCGCAGCCACCGCTCGGCCTCAGCAGCCCCCACCCGCCGAACTGCCGTGGTTCATCCAGTTGGGTCAGCGAGTGGCCAGGGTTCGCGACCGCATGCCATTCGAGAACCGCGTGGTGCTGGTGCCGGACGAGGCCACTTTCCTGGATGAGATCTCCCTGTGGCGGGCTGGCCGATCGGCACTCGACAAGGATCCGGCCACCCGCGACCGCAAGCTGGGTTGCTGGCCGGTGCTGATCGAGGACGATGTCTTCACGCCCATGTTCCTGCGGGCCTACAAGCCAGCGAAGGTGATCCGCCGCCTCGAGAAGGCTCCGCCGCTGGCCGATGCCGAAGCGGTCCGCAAGGCGGTCCGCAAGGCCATCTTCGCCTGCTGGTTCGCCGAAGCCGATGCCACGGGAGGAGACCGAGCCATCTTCGCCCGCCAGGATCACACGCCTCCGGGCATGGTGGCCTACTCCACCACGGATTCCGCCTACGTGGCCGCGGCTGCGTTGGGAGCGGCCGAGGGCCTGATTCCGGTGGAGATCGAGGGCGACTTCGGTGCGCCGAACGGGGCCATGGACCGGGATCGCTTCAGCAAGCTGGCCGAGGCCATTCGAGCCGCATTCGAGTCTTCCGGAATGGAGTACAAGCGGCTGGGCGACGAACTCGACACGCTGGCGCTCTGCATGACCACGGCGCATCGTGCGGTGCTTGATCTGCCCCCGAGTCAGCAGCCGGCCGCGCCCGGCATGCCCGCGATCAGGCCAGAGGAGCCCGTGGCCGTGACCGATGCCCTGTGCCGCAACGATGACGGGTCACGGTTCGCCGTCTGCGGAGCCATCTTCGGTTCGTCCGCGCGCGCGGCGTACATGGCCATGTGCAGCGTGTTCCTGCCGCGGAACACGGTCTGGTGCGTGGACAGCTACACGGCTGCACCTCAATTGGGTTCCTATGGCTTCTCGCCGATCGCTCCGGTTCTTCAGGAGACGGGTCTGGCACACCAGATCTTTCAGGGTCCCGAGGCGGAACTGGCCCCGTGGCGTTCGCGCATGATGACGGGCTGGAACTGCGACATGCTGTTCCTGAACTCCTCGGGCAACGCGGACTTCTTCGATCTCTGTCCGCCGACGGGTGCCATGAATCCAAACCGTGGCGGTCCGGGCGACATTCCCGTGCTCAGTCGGCCTCTGGCGCTGAGCATGATCCACTCGTGGTCGCTTCAGGCTCCGGATGAACGGGAAACCATCGGTGGACGATGGCTGGACTCGGGTGTCTACGCCTATGTCGGGAGCGTGCACGAGCCTTACCTGTTCGCTTTCGTTCCGCCAGCCATGCAGCTGGAGCGGCTGGTGAACCTGACGCCGTTCCTGGTGGCCGCCAGGCAGTTCGACGGTCCCTTCGCCATGCCCTGGCGCGTGGACACGCTGGGTGATCCACTGATGGTCTGCTCCGTGCCACGAAGCTGGAATCCACCCGATCGGCTGGACCCCACGCCCATGCTGCCCGGGTACGAGAACGCCGCGAACCGATGCGCTGAGCGGCTCCGCGCCTGCAAGGATGACTCGGAAGGTGGAGCCAGCATGGCGGCCATGCGAGATCTGGCCCGACTGGGTCGTGACGAGGTGGCGGTGAAGCTGTGGCGGATCTGCAGTGACAAGCCGTGGAGTGCCCGCGTTGCGCCATTCGCCCTGGATTCCCTCTTCGCTTGTCGGGAACAGCAGGCGTTCCTGGTGGCGTTCGGCCGGACGGCCGCACCCACCGATCGTCAGCGTGACATGCTCTGGCAACTCTGGGGACCGCAACTGGATCAGTTGAAGGATCCGCAGCAGGTGGAGCTGTTCGCCAACGCGGTCCGGAAGTCCTGGCCCTCCATGGACTGGCAGCGGCTTCGCGGGCCCATGACGTCGGCCGTGGGCTCGCAGGCGGTTCGTTCCGCCATGCTTCGAACCATGGAGTCGACCCGCAACGAGCAGCACCGTGCCGCCATGCAGACCCTGCTGGCCAACTGACGGTTCAGCGGTGTCCGGCGGTCTCTGGTGCGGTGGGTGGGGCGGGTGATGGATCGGGGTCCAGCTTGCCAGCCCCCTCGGCGATGCGCTGCAGCAGCTTGCTTCGAACCGATGATGGATCCAGGTCGAATCGCCCCGTCACGGGCTGCCCGGTCACGCGCTGGGCACCATCGATGGCCATGGCCAGCACAGCCATGCTGCCCACCAGGGTCGGGTGCAACTTGTCCTGCTGAAGGAGCGGGCCCAGCCTCGCCTGGCTCCAGACTTGCCCGCACGCGGTCACGGGATCACCAGCCTGAGTGCAACGCACAAGTTCGGACAGCTGCACGATCACCACGTTCGGATGGGCCCGGGACCAGGCCTTGACCCTGTCGTTGAGCTGCTTCAGGCACTCGCCCGAGGGCACCATGGACTGGTCCAGCATGCCCCCGCCGATGGCGGCCTTCATGTCCGGCAGATCGCCCATCACCATGGGCACCCCGGACTTGGCCAGTTGATCCAGCCGGTTCAGGGCCGTCTCCAGCAGCGCCATGCGGTCCTCGCAGGTGCGCATGGGCTTGCCGCCGGTGCCGCGGGTGCCGTAGGCGTTCCAGAAGAGCCAGTCGATGGCGATGACCAGCGTTGGTTTCGCATTCAGCGCCGCGGCGACCGTTCGGCGGGCGGTGGCCTCGGGCTGCAGGAAGTAGGTTTCGGTGGCCAGGCTCTCGACCCTGATGTTCCCGTCGCGAGCGGCCGCCTCGATCAGATCCGCCAGAGCCACTTGATGCGTGGGACGGCTCCCGTCCGGAAGCGTGGCACGCAGGCGGACGCCAAAGCCGTCACTCACGCTGGCTCCCATGACCACGACGTGGGCCAGCGGGTCGGGACGCGAGGGATCGGCCGCCAGACCCAGCAGGACAACGAAGGCCACCCAAGCCACCAGCAGACGCCCTGCGGGGCTTGCAGAGGGGTGGATGGGGGCTTGCCGTGTCATGGTCGGGACAGCGTAGTGTGCGGCCATGCAACGCCGATCAATCATGTCCCGGGAATGCGCGACACCAGACTGACCCCATCGAGTTGTCCTGAATCAGGCGTTCGGCTGGGTCACCGGGGTCATGGAGCGGCCGGCTCGACAGGCCATGACGAAGGTGATGGCCCCCACGCTCAGGAAGCCGCCGGACTGCATGAACCCGTCGAACGCGGCGGCCACGAACCACACCACGGCCGCCCCGAAGGCGGTGATTCGCACCGGATCCTCCAGCACCGCTCGGAGTGATTCG
>RFOC01000047.1 GCA_009926815.1 Planctomycetota bacterium | reverse complement strand
GTTCGCCGGCGAGTACTTCAAGAAGGACGCGAAGGGCGCCAAGGCCCCCGCTTCCGACAAGAAGTAGCCATCAACCCGTGACTGTTCGACGGCCGCGCCTTGAGTGGCGCGGCTGTTTCTTTTCGCCCGAGGCTCTTCGCCCATGGAACCCAGTCCGCGACTGCTTGAACGCCTGAACGAGATCGAGCGCGCCTTCGAGGCTGACGGCGCGGCGCTGTCCGATCCGGCGGTGGCGGGTGACCACCGCAAGGCACGCGTGATCGCCATGCGACGGGCCGCGGCGGAACCGCTGGTCGAGGGTCTGCGACGCTGGAGGCGGCTGGATCAGGAGACGCGTGAGATGGCCGAACTGGCCGCCGGCAGCGACGCCGAGATGGCCGCCATGGCCCGAGCCGAGCTTCCCGCGGTGCAGGCTTCGCGTGACGCCTCGCTCGATGCCCTGGTGCAGCGGCTGGTGATGGCCGACGATCGCGCGGTCGGCAGCCTGATTCTGGAGGTTCGAAGCGGCGTGGGCGGCCTGGAGGCGGCCCTGTGGGCGGGCGACCTGCTCGAGATGTACCGAAGAGCGGCAGGCCGCCGCGGCTGGCGATTCGAGGAGATGGAGGTGAAGCCCGGCGACGCGGGCGGAGTGACCCACGCCATCGTGCGCATCGAGGGCCCAGACTGCTGGAGCACGCTGGGCTACGAGGGCGGCGTGCACCAGGTCAAGCGCGTGCCCGCCACCGAGGCCGCCGGCCGCGTGCACACCAGCACGGCCACCGTGGCGGTGCTGAGCGAACCCGAGAGCGTGGAGAGCGAGGTCGACGCCGCCGAGGTGCGCGAGATCCTGACCACCGCCCAGGGCCCGGGCGGCCAGAACGTGAACAAGGTGGCCACGGCCGTGCACCTGATCCACCAGCCCACCGGCATCGAGGTGCGCATGCAGGAGACCCGAAGCCAGCTGCAGAACCGGGAGAAGGCGTGGCGGCTGCTGCGGGCTCGCGTGCACGAGCGCCGCCTCGCCGAGGCTGCCGCCAAGCGCGGCGAGCAGCGTCGCAGCATGATCGGCGGCGGCGAGCGCGCGGAGAAGATCCGCACCTACCGCTGGAAGGAGAACGTGGCGGTGGACCACCGGGTGGAGCAGTCCTTCAACCTGCAGAAGCTGCTGGCCGGCGAGGTGGAGGCCTTGACCGCGGCGCTCGAGGCCCGCGACGTGGCGGAGCGGATCGAGCGGCTGTGAGCACGAAGATTGATCGGTCGCGAAGTCGACCGCTCGGCCTCCGGCATGACCCGCACGCGGACGCCTCGGCTCCGCTTCGCATGCGCTCGGCTTGGCGCTCGTCGCTACCGCTCGGTGAACCAATCCTGCGGAACGAGTCGGACTCTCGCTTCGCTCCTCGCGACACCGCTTTGCGGGTCACGCCGGAGGCCTCGCTCGAATCAAATGCGAGGGGACGAGGAAGGAATTTCGCACACGGACGGGCCCGGGGGTGCTAGAGTCCCTCGACCTGACACGCTTCGCTGGCCCGATGGCCACCGCTCGTGCCCTGGTGACGAGCGACGCGGGCGACGCCCGCAGGAGAGGCATGTCGACCATTCCCTTGCATGATGAAAACTCGCGGATGCACGTGGGGGCCAGCCTGAAGACGCGCATCGCGGTGCTGGCCGCCGTGATCCTGCCCTTCGTGGCCCTGGCGGGCGGCGTCTGGCTGGCCTGGGGCCACGCCTTCGACTGGTGGTACGTGGGCATCGTGGCCCTCATGTATCTGGTGAGCGGCTTCGGCGTCACCCTGGGCTATCACCGCCTCTTCACGCACCGCAGCTTCGAGACGTCGCGCCCCATGCAGGCCGTGCTTGGGGTGATGGCGGGCACCGCGGCCGAGGGACCCCTGCTCTGGTGGGTGGCGACCCATCGCAAGCACCACCAGCACTCCGACCGCGAGCAGGATCCGCACTCGCCACACGCCATGGTCCCCGAGGACGCCTCATGGATGCAGCGTGTGCGGGCATTCGCCCACGCCCATGTGGGCTGGCTGCTTCGCGACCATCGTGTGGACGTGGGCCGCTACGCGCCGGATCTGGCGGGCGACCCCCTGCTTCGCCGGCTCAGTCGGCTATTCCCGCTGTGGGTGGCTCTGGGCCTGCTGGTGCCCGCCCTGCTGGGCTGGCTCGTGGAGGGCCCCCGCGGCGCGCTGCTGGGCTTCCTGTGGGGCGGACTCACGCGGATCGCGCTGCTGCATCACGTGACCTGGAGCATCAACAGCGTCTGCCATGTGTGGGGCACCCGCGCCTACCACAGCGGCGACGAGAGCCGCAACAACGCCATCATGGGCGTGCTCGGGCTGGGCGAGGGATGGCACAACAACCACCACGCCTTCCCCACCAGCGCGCGACACGGGCTGCACTGGTGGCAGCTGGATCTCAGCTGGCTTCTGATCGTGTCTCTGGAGAAGCTGGGTCTGGTCAGCCGCGTTCGCGTGCCGGCCGCCGACCGCCTGGCCGAGAAGCGTCGGTAGGACCTAGTTGCCCAGTTGCGCGCGAAGGGCGCGATAGGTGCCCGCGAACTGCCCCGCATTCCGGATGCCATCGTCGCAGAGCATGATGGCCGCGGGCCGATTGCCGGTGTTCACGTAGGACATGAAGAGCGCCTGATCGCAGGCCACCAGGTCCTCGGCTCGCATCTTGGGACGGGCGGCCAGCAGGTACGGGATGGCCTCGGCCCATTCGCCCCGAAGCTGGTGCAGCCGGCCGGTGTAGCGCTCGGCCAGGCCTGATTCCGAGCTTCCACGACTCAGCAGGAACTTCGCCTCCTCGATGGCTTCCGCGGCTCTCTGCCGCTGGGCTTCGTCAAGCTTGCCCTGCAGCTGCTCGCGGCAGGCCAGCTCGAAGTAGATGTACTCCAGGTGCCACGAGGTGTGATCGGGCACCTGCCGCTGGGCGATCGCGTACAGCGGCAGCGCGTCCGACGTGCGCTTCTGGCGCAGCATGACGCGGGCCACCATGCCCGTGAGCGGTCGCATGCCACCCGCGTGCGGCACCGCGGTCTTCCACTCGTCCATGACCTGACGCACATCGGCCGGCTGGGCCGACTCGAAGTCGCGGCAGCGGGCCTGCACGCGGCCGAAGGCCTCCTCGTTGTTCCGCCTCATGAAGGGAACGCCAAGCAGCGTGCGGATGGTGTGCGAGACGCGGTAGTCGTCCCATGGGTTGGAACCCAGCCGGGCCTCGTAGTCGGCGTTGCCGGGAAGGCCGGCGGCCACCGACTCGGGCACCGACAGCGAGCCCGGGAGTCCAGCCATGCACCCCACCACGCATCGCGCCACCTCGGCCTGCCCCTCGAGCGACGGGTGCACATGGTCATCCAGCAGTCGCCATCCGGTGGCGCCGCCCTCGCCCAGGTCGCGGAATCGCTCGGCCACGTCGCAGAGCACGGCCCCCTGCCGAGCAGCCGCATCACGCACGGCCTGCTCGGTCCCGCTGGTGGGTCGCCAGGGCATGGTGTCCAGGTCACGGGCCTGCAGGAAGGCTTCGCGGGCGGCCTTGAGGTCGCCGGCGGCGGCAAGAGCCTGACCCAGGCGGAATCGCGCGACCGCGCTTCGCGGGGCCATCGCCACGGACTTCCGAAGCGCCTCGATCGCGGCCTTCCGAATCGCCTCGATCACGTCGGCATGCCCCGCGGCCTCCGCGGAAAGCGGCACCTTGACGGCCACCAGACCGCCGGCCGCCGGATCGGCCGCGGCCTTCAGCAGCCGCTCGAACTCCGCCTTCTGCGCTTCGGTGAGCTCGCGCAGGTCATCCTCGCCCAGCGGACCCATGCCCGACTCGTTGCTGGCCGTGGTGCACACGATGGCCGGCACGCCAGCCGCCTTCGCCTGCGCGAGCATGCGCTCCATGTGCAGGCCCAGGTTCCGTGCCGCGGCCTCGCGCAGCGGCGCATCGGCCGGAATGAAGGTCTGCCCGATCATCTGCTCCATGAGCGTGCGGCTCTCGTCGGAGCCGCGATGCAGGAACCCCTCCACGGCCTGCACCAGGGCCAGCCCACGAGCGGCCCGCATGAGCGGAAGCGCCCACGCGGGCGAGGTGCCCGAGGCGTTGATGGACGCGGTGCCGTAGGCCCCGAAGAACTCGTTGTTGCCCACGTAGAACACCATCAGGTCGGGGCTGAACCGCAGCGCCTCCCGCACCTGGTAGATCAGCGGGAAACTCGCCACCGCCGTGGTGCCCAGGTTGATCACCTCCACCTTCCGATCGGGCCATGCATCCTGCAGCATGGACTGCAGGAACGAGCTCATGGCCAGGTTGGATGGCTGCGGATAGCCCTTCGCCGCCGATTCGCCCACCAGGAAGATGCGCACCGTGCCGGCCGGCTTGGGCATGGCGAAGGTGCGGGCCTCCGTGTAGCCCGGACGGGTCGGGTTGGCGAAGAAGTAGGGCTTGAAGGCGCCGTACTCCACCAGACAGAGCGCGCCGCCACCCGGCAGCGGTCCCACCTCGCGGATG
The DNA here is from genome assembly GCA_009926815.1 of Planctomycetota bacterium. Taxonomy (GTDB): domain Bacteria; phylum Planctomycetota; class Phycisphaerae; order Phycisphaerales; family SM1A02; genus SYAC01. Next base: position 7,039 of record RFOC01000047.1, on the reverse strand, counting down.
AAGGGCGGATAGCCGCCCCAGCCGAAGAGCCGAAGGACCACTTCCACCACGCCCAGCAGCAGCAAGGGCAGGCTGAGGGTGACCAGCGTGAAGACCACGCGTTTCCAGCGAGGCAGCGGCGTGGCCGGCGCGGCGTCGGAGACCTGCTCGCCCATGGCTAGAACTGTCGCTCCGGGTCGTGAGGCGTGGTGGGCAGCGCCACCCACATGCTCGAGGTGGGCGGCCTCAGCCGGAGCCGATCACGGCCGCACAGCCTGGCCGCCAGGCCCAGTGGCGTGATGACCCCGAAGAAGACCACGGCCAGCGCCACGACCCCGATCACCGTGCCCACGATCCAGACGAACGACATCCAGGCCCAGTACGCGGGAAGTCCCGCGCGGGTGCCCGTGCCGGCGGTGAGCAGCGCAAACGCGCCGAAGCCCCAGAGCACGAGGGCGAAGCCCGGCGCCTGCGCGAACGGGCCCCAGTCCACGAACCGGAACAGGCAGCCGACCAGGCCCAGCGCCGGGGCGGTGAGGAACGCCCACCGACGAAGGTGCGCCGAATCCGGATGCCAGTCGATGGTGATCACGGGCGATTCAGAAGAGCGTGTAGATGAACGGCGCCGCCTTGGTGCCGCCCAGCAGGATGAGCAGCCCGGCCAGCAGCAGCACCAGGATCACGGGCACCAGCATGTAGGCCTTGTGCGCGCGCACGAACCCGGCCAGTTCGGAGAGGAAGGATCGTCGCCGTGCGGACATGGTGGAAGCGTACGGTGGCCTCAGTCCGGACGGAAGGAACGCTTGTACGCCTCGGCACCGGCCATGGGGGGCTGACGGTCCTTCCGCATCAGGTGGTTGCCCACGACCAGCGTGTCCATGTCGGTGAACATGAAGCAGCGGTAGGCATCGCCCGGGTCATGCACGATGGGCTCGCCGCGGATGTTGAAGCTGGTGTTCACCAGCACCGGACAGCCGGTCAGCCGCTCGAAGGCGCTCAGGATGGCGTGGAACCGCGGCGACCGCTGCGGGCAGACCGTCTGCACGCGGGCGGAGTCATCCACGTGCGTGATGGCGGGCACCTCGCTCCGCAGCTGCTTCAGCTTGTCGATGCCGCGGGCGCCGGCATCCGACACCGGCCGCCGCCGCCCCGCCGCCACCGGCGCCACCAGCAGCATGTACGGACTCTCCGCCTCCAGATCGAACCAGGCGCCCTGCCGCCCCTGCAGCACCGCCGGCGCGAATGGGCGGAACGACTCGCGGAACTTGATCGCCACGTTCATGCGTCGCTGCATGCTGGGATCGCGCGGATCGCCCAGGATGGAACGGTGTCCGAGCGCCCGCGGACCGAACTCCGCCCGGCCGAAGAAGTGCCCCACGATGCGGCCCGCGGCCAGCTCGCGGGCCATGGTCTCCAGCAGCTGCGGCTCCTCCAGCGTCTCGTAGACCGCTCCGAGGGCATCGAGGCCGGCACGGATCTGGGCCGGCGTGTGCTCAGGCCCCAGGCAGGATCCCTGCTGGCTGTCGGAGGGCTGCGGCTGGCGGGGCTGCCCCCGGTGCACATGCCAGTGCATCAACGCCGCACCGATGGCTCCGCCCGCATCGCCGGCGGCAGGCTGGATCCAGAGCCGCTCGAAGGGCCCTTCCCGCAGCAGCCTGCCGTTGGCCACGCAGTTGAGCGCCACGCCGCCGGCCATGCACAGGTTCCGCTGCCCCGTGGCGCCATGCACGTGCCGGGCCATGCGAAGCACGATCTCCTCGGTCACGGCCTGGATGCTGGCGGCGATGTCCATCTCGCGCTGGGTCAGCGGACTCTCGGGCCTTCGCGGCGGACCGCCCAGAAGGCGATGCAAGCGGCCGCTGGTCATGGTGAGTCCTGCGGCGTAGTTGAAGTGCCGCTGATCGAGCCAGAACGAGCCATCCGGCTGCAGGTGGACCACCCTGTCCAGGATCAGGTCGCGGTACCTGGGCTCTCCGTACGGCGCCAGACCCATCAGCTTGTACTCGCCGCTGTTCACGCGGAAGCCGCAGTAGTGCGTGAATGCGCTGTAGAGAAGGCCAGGCGAGTGCGGGAACCGCATCTCCTGCCGCAGCTCGATCGCGTTGCCCCGCCCCACGCCCCAGCTGGCCGTGGTCCATTCGCCCACCCCGTCGAGCGTGAGGATGGCGGCCTCCTCGAACGGGCTGGGAAAGAACGCGCTGGCCGCGTGCGACTCATGATGCGTGGTGAAGAGGATCGGGCCGGTGTACGAGCCGCCAAGCCCCGCGTCGATCTCGCGTGGCAGGTGCAGCTTCTTCTGGAGCCATCGGGGCATGGCCGTCAGGAAGGCGCCAAAGCCCCGTGGCGCGAAGGCCAGCGAGGTCTCCAGCAACCGCTCAAACTTGATCAGCGGCTTCTCGTAGAACACCACCGCGTCGAGCTGGTTGGCCCGAAGCCCCGCCCGCTCCAGGCACCAGGCGGCCGCCTGCACCGGGAACCGCTCGTCATGCTTGCGACGGCTGAAGCGTTCCTCCTCGGACGCCGCGACCAGGCGACCGTCCTGCACCAGGGCGGCCGCACTGTCATGGAAGAACGCAGAGATGCCGAGGATGCTGGTCACGCGTGGCCGAAAGATAAGCCCCGGTGCGAGGGTCGCTCGCACCGGGGCGTTGGTTCCGAATCAGTCCCGAATCAGGCTCAGGCCTTGCGGCGACGAGCCACCATGCCGGCCAGAGCCACCAGGGCCACCGCACCGGGGGCGGGGATGGTGTAGCTCAGGGCGTTGGTGGTGGTGAAGCTGTCACCCCAGTTGGCCATGGAGACGGAGTTGGTCGAGAGCGCGTCGATCGCACCGTCGCCGCCGCCACCACCCGACGTGTACACGTCGAACAGGAAGGTGCCGTCGCCGGACATGCCGATGGCGGCGCGGCTCACGGTCAGGGTGACGTTGCTGCCGGAGAAGGCGATGGACGCGCCGGGACCGGGGCCGCTCCAGCCCGTGCCGCTGTTGCTCCACGCCTGGGCGCCGCCACCCCAATCCACCCAGCTGCCGACCCAGTAGTTCATGCCGCCATTGCTGGCGAAGTTGATCGGACGACCCCAGCCATTGCCGGAGGACGTCTTCGGCGCCGAGCCGGGCGAGGAGATGCCGATCATGAACTTGGCCCAGTCGGTCCCGGGCACATTGCCATTCACGGTCAGCGAGAACTGGATGTCCGTGGCGGTGTGCGAAACCTCGCAGCTGAGCAGGTTCGCGGTGCCGTTGGCGTCGGCAACGTTGCCGATGTCCGTGGCGGAGTCGGTGTAGGTGACGCCCGGAGTGGCGTTCAGGCCACCGGCGATCAAGGCAACCAGACCGGTCGCGGCGAAAGCAGAGATCTTCATGTCTTGGAACTCCTGAGGGATTCCGGCTTGGGGCACAGAGCCTTGGGCCAGAGGTGCTGCTGCACCAGAGAGGGACTGAGGGACCAGGCGGAAAAGGATTCGCCTGGGGTTTCGGAACGGGAAGCCCAGGGAGGGAATCCCAAGGCTTCGCCAATGTGCCACGAAAGGGACCTCGGGCAAGCCCGAGCCAGAAACTTTCTCAGGATTTGGAGACGTCTCGTCCGGAGACTATTGGGGCCGATAATACTTCGGTTTGCCTAAGATCAGCCACCACCCAGCGATCCAGCCGCGAGCTTGAAATCAATGCGGCAGCGGGAATCGGCTGCAGAAGTCCCGGATCTCCTCTCGGACCGCCCGAACCACCCCTGCCTCGCCACGCGAGACCATGACCCGGTCCAGCCACGCCGCCACCTGAGCCATCTGGGCCTCCTGCAGACCTCGGGTGGTCAGGGCTGGCGTGCCCAGTCGCAGGCCACTGGTGACCATGGGCGGCCGGGGATCGTTGGGAATGCCGTTCTTGTTCACGATGATGCCCGCGGATTCGAGCCACTTCTCGGCATCGGCGCCGGTCAGTTCGGCATCGCGCTGCCGAAGATCGACCAGCATCACGTGGTTGTCGGTGCCCCCGGTGCACAGGCGATACCCATGCCCCTGCATGGCCGCGGCCAGCGCCTTCGAGTTGGCCACCACCTGACGGCTGTAGACCTTGAACTCGGGCTTGAGCGCCTCGCCGAACGCCACCGCCTTTCCGGCGATGACATGCATGAGCGGCCCGCCCTGGCTGCCCGGGAAGACCTTGCGATCGATCTTCGTGGCGATCTCCTCGTTGTCGCTCAGGATCAGGCCACCACGCGGGCCACGCAGGGTCTTGTGCGTGGTGGTGGTGACCACATGGGCGTGCGGGAACGGGCTGGGGTGCACCCCCGCCGCCACCAGGCCCGCGATGTGCGCGATGTCCGCCATCAGGAAGGCCCCCACCTTGTCGGCGATGGCCCGGAACCGGGCGAAATCGATCACGCGGCTGTAGGCCGAGTAGCCGCAGATGATCAACTTGGGCTTCGACTCCACCGCGATGCGCTCGATCGCGTCATAGTCGAGCAGCTCCGTCTTCGGATCGAGCCCGTACTCCACGATGTCGTAGAAGGTGCCGCTGAAGTTGGGCTTCAGGCCGTGGCTGAGATGGCCGCCGCTCTTGATGGGCAGGCTCAGCACGCGGTCGCCAGGGTTCATGAGGGCCATGAACGCCGCGATGTTCGCGTTGGCGCCGCAGTGCGGCTGCACGTTGGCGAAGCGGCAGCCGAAGAGCCTCTTCGCTCGCTCGCGGGCCAGGTCCTCGATCTGGTCGTGGAAGTGGCAGCCACCGTAGTACCGCTTGCCGGGATAGCCCTCCGCGTACTTGTTGGTCATCCAGCTGCCGACCACGTGCATGACGGCGGCGCTGACGTGGTTCTCGCTGGCGATGAGCTCGAGGGTGCTGGCCTGGCGGTCGGCCTCCCCGGCGAGGATGCGCTCCACGTCCGGATCCGCCTGGTGCAGCAGGGCCAGCAGACCCTGGGAGAGGTGATCGAGCGAGGCTGGAGCGGTGGCGGTGGCGGGCGTCATGCCGCGATGGTATCGGTGCGGCATGCGCGGGTCGCCCCCGGAGACCACCTTCACCCTGCGAACGCCGCATGGGCCTCTGCAGTTTCGGTGCGCCGGGGCCTCACCCACCTGGCTGCGGCGGATGGCACGCGTGCGACTTGGCGGCCGAGCCGTGGGCCAGGCGTTGCAACGCCTGCCCGAAGGCACGCCCTTCCAGCGGCGATGCTGGCAGGCGGCCTCGCGCATTCCAGCGGGCCAGACCCGGACCTACGCGTGGCTGGCGAGGGCCGCGGGATCGCCGGCCGCCACGCGAGCGGCGGCGCAGGCGATGCGCCGCAATCCATGGCCGCTGCTGATTCCATGCCATCGGGTCGTGGGTGTCCGGGACCTGGGTGGATACGCCGGGACGCGTGATCCGGCCAGCAGGCGACTGGACCTGAAGCGGTGGCTGCTGGAGCGGGAAGCAACGGGACGGGGCCGGAATCAGTAGCCTGCCCCTCCTCTTCAGGAGATCCCGATGAAACTGACGATGGTCGGAACTGGGTACGTCGGACTGGTGACGGGCGCCTGCTTCGCCGCGTCGGGCAATGACGTGGTCTGCCTGGACGTGGATCCGCGGAAGATCGACATGCTTCGCCGGGGCGAGAGTCCGATCTACGAGCCGGGCCTGAGCGAGATGCTGCAGAAGAACATCCAGGCGGGCCGGATCCGCTTCACGCTGGACAAGGCCGAGGCGTATCGGCACGCGGAGGCCATCTTCATCTGCGTGGGCACCCCCAGCGATGAGGACGGGAGCGCGGACCTGCAGTACGTGCTGGCCGTGGCGAAGGACATCGCCGAGGAACTGGAGCGGATCGGTCCTGGCGGCCGCGCGAAGACCGTGGTGGTGAAGAGCACCGTGCCCGTGGGCACCAGCCACAAGGTCCGTGACCTGATCCGCGGCCGCACCGGGGTCCCCTTCCACATCGCCGACAATCCGGAGTTCCTGAAGGAGGGTGACGCGATCACCGACTTCAACAAGCCGGATCGCGTGGTGTGCGGGGTGGAGAGCGACGAGGCCGCCGCGACCATGCGAGAGCTCTACGAGCCCTTCGTGCGGCAGGGGCACCCCATCCTGATCATGGACGTGCGCAGCGCCGAGATGGTGAAGTACGCGAGCAACGCCATGCTGGCCTGCAAGATCAGCTTCATCAACGAGATGGCGAACCTGTGCGAGCGGTACGGCGCCGACGTGAACAGCGTGCGAGCCGGCATGTGCGCCGACCGGCGCATCGGCGACCAGTTCCTGTACCCGGGCCTGGGCTACGGTGGCAGCTGCTTCCCGAAGGACACGCTGGCCGTGGTGGGCATGGGCAAGGCCGTCGGATTCGACTGCAAGCTCAACGCATCCGTGCACGAGGTGAACCAGGACCAGCGCCGCCACTTCTGGGACAAGCTGCTGGCCGAGTTCCCGCAGGGACTCCAGGGCATCACGCTGGCGTTCTGGGGCGTGGCCTTCAAGCCGCGGACCGATGACATCCGCGAGGCGCCCAGCATGACGCTGATGCAGCGCGCGCTGCAGTCCGGCGCACGCGTGCGGGCCTTCGATCCGGTGGCCATGGAGAACCTCTCGAAGGAACTGCCGCAGGTGCACCGAGCCGCGGACATGTACGCCTGCTGCGAGGGCGCGGATGGCCTGGTGATCTGCACCGAATGGCAGGAGTTCCGCACCCCCGATTTCGATCGCATCCGGACCCTGCTCAAGCGCCGGCTGGTGGTCGATGGCCGCAACCTCTACCGCTGCGAGACCATGCAGCAGCACGGCTTCACCTACGCCAGCGTGGGTCGAGCCACCGTCCGGGCGAAGGGCTGAGCCGCCACGCGGAACAACACGGATCAGGGCCGTCAAGGGGATGCGGCGTTGAAAAACCGTGGTTTTTCAGGGGTTTCCACGGCCTCGGACGTTTGGATCGGGAAAAACCGCGTGTTTTCACCCCTCGACTCCCTTGAGAGGCGAAAAAGCCCGCGTTAGAGTGGGACCACTCTCAAGCCTGGGGAGGCTGAGAACTCGCAAATTCGATCGCACGGCGGACGCCGTGCGGCACAAACAGGAAAGGATTCCCCACCATGGCAAAGA